>NZ_NQYT01000021.1:0-91341 GCF_009192935.1 Xanthomonas sp. LMG 12461 | reverse complement strand
TTGAGAGAACTTGGTGAAGGTACGGCTGACCGTCTCCATGGTCAGGCCGAGATGGTCGGCGATGTCGCCGCGGCCCATCGGCAGCACCACCTTGTTGCCGGCATCGCCCTGGCGCGCCGCGCGGGCCGCCAGCTTGAGCAGGAAGTCGGCCAGTTTCTCGGCCGGCTGCAGCCGCGCCAACGACAGCGCCGCGTCCTGCGCCGCATCCAGCTCCAGGCAGGCGCGTTGCAGCAGCTTGCGCTCCAGGTGCGGGAACTGCGTGCGCAACTGCTGCATCTGCGCCACCGGCACCCGGCACACCCGGCTGTCGGCGATGGCTTCGATATCGTGGCGGTGCCTGGCCGATTCGCTCAGGCCGACGTAGTCGCCGGGCAGGACGAAACCGGCCACCTGGCGGCGTCCGTCGGCAAGGGTGCGGACCAGGCGCAACGCGCCGGCGGTGACGGTGTAGACCGCCTGTCGTGCCTCGCCGGTGCGGGCCAGAGTGGCGCCGGCGGCGTAATGCAGTGAGGTCGTGGCCCGTTCCAGCGCCTGCACTTCGTCGCAGGCCAGCGCCGAGCAGATCGCCAGGTGGCGGACCGCGCAATGCAGGCATTCGTTGCCGCGCGGTTCGCGCGGGGCGGACGCGTCGGCGTAGGGCAGGGCGAATCCGGAAGGAGGCCTGTTCATGGGCGGGGCAGCGGCTTCGGCACCGGCGAATGATACGCCGATGCGGCCGCGCGTGGCCGGTGCGGCTAGAATTGGCGTCCCGCTCGCCCCCGAATCGCAGGAGTTCCGCACGTGATCAAGCCCCGTACGCCGCCCGGCATCATGGAATTGCTGCCACGCGAGCAGATCGCGTTCCAGCGCATGCTGGACGTCATCCGCCGCAATTACGAGCGGTTCGGGTTCCTGCCGGTGGAGACGCCGGTGTTCGAGCTGTCCGACGTGCTGCTGACCAAGTCCGGCGGCGAGACCGAGCGCCAGGTGTACTTCGTGCAGTCCACCGGTGCGCTGGCCAATGCCGCGGCCGAGGGCGGCGAGGGCGGGCTGCCGGAGCTGGCGCTGCGCTTCGACCTGACCGTGCCGCTGGCCCGCTACGTGGCCGAACACGAGCACGAGCTGAGCTTCCCGTTCCGGCGCTACCAGATGCAGCGCGTGTACCGCGGCGAACGCGCCCAGCGCGGCCGCTTCCGCGAGTTCTACCAGTGCGACATCGACGTGATCGGCAAGGACGCGCTGAGCATCCGTTACGACGCCGAGGTGCTGGCGGTGATCCACGCGGTGTTCGCCGAGCTGGGCATCGGCGATTTCGCGGTGCAGTTGAACAACCGCAAGCTGATGCGCGGTTTCTTCGAGAGCCTGGGCGTGGCCGAGGGCGAGCGCCAGCTCGCGGTGCTGCGCGAGGTCGACAAGCTGGACAAGCGTGGCGCCGACTACGTGCGCGAGACGCTGGCCGGCGAAGCCTTCGGCATTCCCGCCGAGCAGGTGCAGCGCATCCTCGACTTCGTCGCGGTCCGCTCCAGCGGCCACGACGACGCGTTGGCGCGGCTGCAGGCGCTTGAGGCCGATGCGGCGTCCAGTGCGACCCTGCGCGAGGGCGTGGTCGAACTGCGCGAGGTGCTGGCCCTGGTCAAGGCGCTGGGCGTGCCGGAGACCGCGTACTGCCTCAATTTCTCCATCGCCCGCGGCCTGGACTACTACACCGGCACCGTCTACGAGACCTTGCTGACCGACTACCCGCAGATCGGCTCGATCTGCTCGGGCGGCCGCTACGAGGATCTGGCCAGCCACTACAGCAAATCCAAGCTGCCCGGCGTGGGCATCTCCATCGGCCTGACCCGGCTGTTCTGGCAGTTGCGCGAGGCCGGCCTGATCGACGGCATCGCCTCCAGCAGCGTGCAGGCCATGGTGGCGCTGATGGACGAAGCCAAGCTGGACGACGCGCTGGACATCGCGCGGCGCCTGCGCGCCGGCGGCATCAACACCGAAGTGCAGATGGAGCCGAAGAAGATCGGCAAGCAGTTCCAGTACGCGGCCCGTGCCGGCATCCGCTTTGTGGTGCTGGCCGGCGACGACGAGCTGGCGCGCGGGGTGGTCGCGGTCAAGGACCTGCTGCGCGAGCAGCAGTTCGAGATCGCCCGCGACGAACTGGCCAGCACGCTGCAGGTGGAGCTGGAGCAGGCCAAGGTGATGGCCTGAGTCTGGCGGCGGCGGCCGGCAACGGCCGCCGCGCTGTGCGAGATCTTCGTGGGAGCGGCTTCAGCCGCGACCGGCACGGCCGGTAACCCCGGCCACGGCCGATCCCAAAAACGCTAACTACAGCAGGCCCGCACCCTGCAGCATCGCCTTGAGCGCACGCCGTTGCGCGCCATCGTCCGCCGGCCAGCCCTGCACTTGCGCGACGACCTTGCCGTCGCGCACCAGGAAGAACGTCGGCATGCGCCATTCGCGCGGCAACAGGGGCCATTCCTCCACGTCGTAGAGCGGATGCAGCGGCGTCTGCGGCTGCGCCTGGTTCCAGGCGCGCAGCGCCTCCAGGTCCTCGCTGCCGGGCGGCAGGGTCAGCCACAGCGCGTGGCGGCGGAACGCAGGGCCCAGTTCGGGATCGGCGGCGATGGCGCGTGCTGCGTCGGCGGCGAAATGGCAGCCGGCGGCGACCAGGATCTGAGGTGGCCCCAGATCGATCCGCTGCCGGTGCAGCGTGCGCCCATCGGGTTCCAGCGACCACAGCGTCGGCCCCTGCGCCGCCGCGCCCAGGCGGTCCTCGAAGCGCAGCCAATGCGGCCAGTCGGCGCTGCCGCCATCGGCCAGCAGGCGCCGTGCGTCTTCCACGCGATGCGCGAGCAGCAGCGCGTTGCCGGCGTCGTCCACCTGCGCCGCGCTGGCCTGGCCGCGGCGTCGCAACTGCGCCAACACCTGCAGTTGCGTGTCCAGCCCCGCGGGGGTGGGGCGCAGCGCGTAGGTCGCGACGATGGCCCGATACAGAAGGTCCAGCGCGGTCGCGTCCGATTGCGCGATGGCGGCGGGGTCGAATGCTTCGGGCAGGGCGCTGCGCACGGCGGGCCAGGGATCGCGTCCAGTGCGACCGAGGCCGTCCAGATTCCGGTGGTAGCCGTTGTAGCGACGCTCCAGGTCGCCGATCGCGGCGGTGGGCTCGTTGGCGCGCGGTTGCGTCGCCCAGTGCGGCAAGCTTTCCGCGTAGCGCTCGACCCCGAACAGCGCCAGCAGCGCCCGGCCCTGCGTGCGGGTCAGCTGCGGCAGGTCCTGCGCATCGAATCCACCCAGGCCATTGCGGCCGAACACCAGGCCGTCGAGGAAGCGTTCGCGGGCGCCGGGCGTGAGCGCGTCCAGTGGCGTGCGCTGGCGGGCGTGGGCGTGCAGGTAGGCCTTGAGCTGGGCGGCGGAACGGATCGGCAGTTGCTCCACAGTGGCCGCGGTGTCGGCGTTTGCGGCCCCCTGGGCGGGAGGCGCCGGCGGCGGCTGCGCCGCTGCCGACATCGCCATGCACAGGACAAGGGCGGCAAAACACGCATTGCGCATGCGGTACTCCAGAGCGGCGGCGGTCATCGCCGATCCTAGCGGCCGCCGGGCGATCCTTCCATCCGCCGCGGGAGGTGTCTGCGCGCAGCGTGAGGCCGGATCGCGGCAACGCACAGGGCGCCAGAGCGCGCAACAGGATGGCCCGGAGGCTGAACGCCAGGTCGCCGCTGCCCGCGCAAACTTGACCTTGTAATAGCGTGCTATTACATTAGCGCAATGAAACAACGTCCCGTCCCAGCAGAAGACCGCGACAGCGACGCCTCGTTCAAGGCGTTGGCGCGCACCCTGGCCCAGCTCGGCAAGCCGCAGGAAGTGGCGGCGTTCCTGCAGGACCTGTGCACGCCGGCCGAGCTGGAGGCGATGGCGGACCGCTGGCGCGTGGTGCCGCTGCTGCTCAAGGGCGTGCCGTACCGCGAGATCCACGATCTGACCCAGGTCAGCGTCACCACCATCGGCCGTGTCGCACGGACCCTGGAATATGGCGCCGGCGGCTATGCCGCGGCGCTGCGCCGGCAGACGGCGCGCCCCTCCGATTCCCACTGAGATGTCCTGATGAGTGCTTCCCTGGCAGCACCGGCCCGCGACCGGCTGCGTATCGCGATCCAGAAGAGTGGCCGCCTGGCCGAGCCGGCCCGTGCGGTGCTGGCCGCCTGCGGGCTGAGCTGGCGCGAGAGCCGCGACAAGCTGTTCTGCTACGGCGAATCGTTGCCGGTCGACCTGCTGCTGGTGCGCGACGACGATATTCCCGGGCTGATCGCCGACGGCGTGTGCGACTTCGGCATCGTCGGCCGCAACGAACTCGAAGAGCAGGCCGGCGAGCGCCGCCGCAATGGCCTGCCGGAGGCCTATCGTGCCCTGCGCGGGCTCAACTTCGGGCAGTGCCGGCTGATGCTGGCGGTGCCGGACAGTTGGGAGTGGAGCGGCCCGCAGCAGGTGCAGGGGCTGCGCATCGCCACCAGCTACCCGGCGGTGCTGGCCGACTGGCTGGACGCGCGTGGCATCGCCGCGCAGGTGGTGGAGCTGTCCGGCTCGGTGGAGATCGCGCCGCGCCTGGGCACCGCCGACCTGATCTGCGATCTGGTCTCCAGTGGCGCCACCCTGGCCGCCAACCAGCTCAAGCCGGTGGAGACGCTGCTGGAGAGCGAGGCGGTGCTGGCCGGTCCGGTCCGCGAACCGGCCGATGCCCGCGCCGGCCTGGCGGCGATGCTGCTGCGCCGGCTCGACGGCGTGCTCAAGCTGCGCGACAGCAAGCTGCTGATGTTCCGCGCCGCGCGCGAACGCGTCGCCGACCTGGCGCGGTTGCTGCCCGACGCCGAACCGCTGGTGCAACTGCCCGGCGACGCCGATGGCCCGCTGCATTTGCAGACCATGTGCCACGGTGCGATCACCTGGCAGCGCATGGAGGAACTGGAGCGCGCAGGTGCGCAGGGCTTGATGGTGTTGACGGTGGAGCGGTCGCTGGCATGAATCGTTTGGAATGGAGCGCGCTCGACGCGCAGGAACGCACCCAGGCGCTGACCCGGCCGGTGCAGCGCGTGGCCGAGCAGACCCGCAACGCGGTGGCGCAGGTGCTCAATGACGTGCGCAGCCGCGGCGACGGCGCGCTGCGTGAGCTCACCGCGCGTTTCGATGGCGTGGTGCTGGAGACCTTCGAAGTGAGCGCCGCCGAGTTCGCCGCCGCCGAGGCGGCGGTGCCGGCGCCGCTGCGCGCGGCGATGGCCGAGGCGGCGGCGCGGATCGATACCTTCCACCGCGCCGGCATGGCGCAGCCGTACGCGTTGGAAACCGCGCCGGGCGTGGTCTGCGAGCGCGTGGTGCGGCCGATCGGCCGGGTCGGCCTGTACGTGCCGGCCGGCAGTGCGCCGTTGCCGTCGACCGCGCTGATGCTGTGCGTGCCGGCGGCGCTGGCCGGTTGTCGCGAGGTGGTGTTGTGCACGCCGCCGCGCGCCGACGGCTCGGCCGATCCGGCGGTGCTGGTCGCGGCGACCCTGTGCGGCGTCGACCGGGTGTTCAAGCTCGGCGGCGCCCAGGCGATCGCGGCGATGGGCTACGGCACCGAGACCGTGCCGTCCTGCGACAAGCTGTTCGGCCCGGGCAACAGTTACGTCACCGAGGCCAAGCAGCAAATCGCGCAGGCCGGCGCGGCGGCGATCGACATGCCGGCCGGACCGTCCGAGGTGCTGGTGATCGCCGACGCCGGCGCCGATGCGGCCTTCGTCGCCGCCGACCTGCTGTCGCAGGCCGAGCACGGTCCCGATTCGCAGGTGCTGCTGCTGTCCGACAGCGCCGCGCTGATCGAGGCGGTCGAGAACGAACTGGAGCGGCAGCTGGCGACGCTGCCGCGCGCGGCGATCGCCCGGCAGGCGCTGGCCGCGTCGCGGCTGATCCGCGTCGACACGCTGGATGACGCCTTCGCCATCAGCAACCGCTACGCCCCGGAACACCTGATCCTGGCGCTGCGCGCGCCGCGCGACTGGCTGGACCGCGTCGAGGCCGCCGGCTCGGTGTTCCTGGGCGACTACACTCCAGAGGCGCTGGGCGATTACTGCAGCGGCACCAACCACGTGCTGCCCACCAGCGGCGCGGCGCGTGCCTACAGCGGCGTGAGCGTGGCCAGCTTCCAGAACTTCGTCAGCGTGCAGAGCGCCAGCGCCGCCGGCATCGCCGCGATCGGCGGTTGCGCGGTGCTGATGGCGCGCGCCGAGGGCCTGGACGCGCACGCCAACGCGGTGGCGCTGCGCATGGAGAAGGCGGCATGAGCCAGACTCCAGACGCACGCGCCGTGCTGGCGCTGGTCCGCCCGGACCTGCGCGAGTTCGCCGGCTATTCGTCCGCGCGCAGCAGTGCGCTGCAGGGCGAGATCTGGCTCAATGCCAACGAGTCGGCCTGGGCCAACGCCGCCGATGGCGACGCCGGCAATCGCCGCTATCCCGACCCGCAGCCGCCGGCGCTGCGCGCCGCACTGGCGCAGCTGTACGCCTGCACCCCGGAACAGGTGCTGCTCGGCCGTGGCAGCGATGAGGCCATCGACCTGCTGCTGCGCGCCCTGTGCGAGCCGGGCCGCGACGCCATCGTCATCACCCCGCCGGTGTTCGGTATGTACGCGGTGTGCGCGCGGCTGCAGAACGCGCGCGTGGTCGAGGTGCCGCTGCGCGATACCGCCGAGGGCCTGCTGACCGACGTGGACGCGGTGGTGGACGCCGCATTGAGCCAGATGGCCAAGCTGGTGTTCCTGTGTTCGCCGGGCAACCCCGGCGGTGCGGCGATCGCGCTGGCCGACATCGATCGTGCCGCCGAGCGCCTGCAGGGACGTGCGGTGCTGGTGGTGGACGAAGCCTATGGCGAGTTTTCCGACGAAGCCTCGGCCACCAGCTTGCTCGCGCGCCATGCCAATCTGGCGGTGCTGCGCACGCTGTCCAAGGCGCACGCGCTGGCGGCGGCGCGGATCGGCTGCGTGATCGCCGATCCGGCGCTGATCGCGGTGCTGCGGCGCTGCCAGGCGCCGTATCCGATTCCGGCGCCATGCACGCAACTGGCGCTGGCCGCGCTGCAGCCCGAACCGCTGCGGCAGACCGCGGCGCGGGTGCAGGAGGTGCGGACCGAGCGCACGCGCATGCAGGCGGCGCTGGCGGCACTGCCCGGCGTGCGTCAGGTGTATCCGTCGCAGGGCAATTTCCTGCTGCTGCGCTTCGACGACGCCGAGGGCGCGTTCCAGGCGCTGCTGGCGGCCGGGGTGGTGGTGCGCGACCAGCGCGCCGCGCCGGCCCTGGGCGATGCGCTGCGCATCACTTTGGGCACGCCGGCGCAGAACCAGCGCGTGCTCGGCGCCTTGCAGGCATGGAGGGCCGCGGCATGACCCCGATCCTGTTCGTGGACCGCGACGGCACCCTGATCGAGGAGCCGGCCGATTTCCAGATCGACGCCTACGAGAAGCTGCGCTTCGTGCAGGGCGTGATCCCGGCGATGCTCAAACTGCGCGACGCCGGCTACCAGTTCGTCATCGTCACCAACCAGGACGGCCTCGGCAGCGAGGCCTACCCGCAGGCCGCCTTCGACGGGCCCAACGACCTGATGCTGCAGATCTTCGCCAGCCAGGGCATCGTGTTCCGCGAGGTGCTGGTCGACCGCAGCTGGCCGGCCGACAATGCGCCCACGCGCAAGCCCGGCATCGGCCTGATGCTGCCGTACCTGCAGGACCGCAGCATCGACTGGGCGCGCTCGGCGATGGTCGGCGACCGCGTCACCGACATCCAGTTCGCCGAGAACCTGCGCATCCGCGGCTTCCAGTTGCGTACCACGCAGTTCGGCGGCGAGTGGGACTGGGCCGGCATCGCCCACGAGCTGGCCGATGCGCCGCGGCGGGCGCGGGTGCAGCGCGACACCAAGGAAACCCGCATCGCGGTGGAACTCGACCTGGACCTGGCGCGCGATCCGCACTGCGCCACTGGCCTGCCGTTCTTCGACCACATGCTCGAGCAGATCGGCAAGCACGGCGGTTTCGCCCTGGACGTGCGCGCCGACGGCGACCTGCACATCGACGAACACCACACCATCGAGGACACCGGCCTGGCCCTTGGGCAGGCATTGCGCCAGGCGCTGGGCGACAAGCGCGGCATCGGCCGCTACGGCTTCACCCTGCCGATGGACGAGACCCTGGCCAGCGCCGCGCTGGACTTCAGCGGGCGCCCGTACTTCGTGTTCGAAGGCGAGTTCAAGCGCGAGCGGGTCGGCGACATGCCGACCGAACTGGTACCGCACTTCTTCCGCTCGCTGTGCGATGCGGCCGGGCTGAACCTGCACCTGAGCGTGCGTGGCGACAACGACCACCACAAGGTCGAGGCCTGCTTCAAGGCGCTGGCCCGCGCCTTGCGCCAGGCGCTGAAGCGCGAGGGTGCGGCGCTGCCCTCGACCAAGGGCGTGCTGTGAATCGGCGCGTCGTGGACACGCGGAGGGTGCGATGAGCACGGTGGCCTTGATCGACGCTGGCGGCGCCAACCTCGGTTCGGTGCGCTATGCGCTGCAGCGGCTCGGCGTGGAGCCGCGGCTGGTGCGCGACGCGGCCGGTCTGCAGGGCGCGGAGCGAGTGATCCTGCCGGGCGTGGGAGCGGCACCGCATGCGATGGCGCGGCTGCGCGAGCAGGGCCTGCTCGAGCCGCTGCGCGCGCTACAGGTGCCGCTGATCGGCATCTGCCTGGGCATGCAGTTGCTGTTCGAGCATTCCGAGGAGGGCGATGTCGATTGCCTGGGCCTGCTGACCGGCGTGGTCCGGCGCATGCCGCCGGCGCTGGGCATCCGCGTGCCGCACATGGGCTGGAACCGGCTGTTGCCGCTGCGCCCGTCGTCGTTGCTGGCGGGCGTGCCGGACGGTGCCAGCGCCTATTTCGTGCACGGCTATGCCGCACCGGTCACAGGCGACACTGTCGCCGCCTGCGATCATGGCGGTCTGTTCACCGCGGTGGTGCAGCATGGTCGCCGCTGCGGCGCGCAATTCCATCCCGAGCGCTCCGCCGACACCGGCGCGCGCATCCTGCGCAACTTCCTCGAGACCGATTTCCCATGAGCTTCGTCGTCTATCCCGCCCTGGACATCCGCGACGGCCGCGTGGTGCGGTTGGCGCAGGGCGACTACGCCCGCGAGACCCACTACGGCGACGATCCGCTGCGCCGCGCCCAGGCCTTCGCCGAAGCCGGTGCGCAGTGGATGCACCTGGTCGACCTGGATGCGGCCCGCGCCGGCGGCTATACCCTGGCACCGCTGCTGCAGCGGATCCGCAACGAGACCGGGCTGCAGGTGCAGACCGGCGGCGGCGTGCGCTCGCGCGCCGACGTGCAGCGCCTGCTCGAGGCCGGCGCCAGCCGCGTGGTGATCGGCTCGCTGGCGGTACGCGACCGCGAGTCGGTGCTGGAGTGGCTGGCCGAATTCGGTCCCGAGCGCATCACCGTGGCGCTGGACAGCCGCCAGGACGCGCACGGCGTCTGGCGCCTACCGGTGCACGGCTGGACCGAGACCTCGTCGCTGAGCCTGGACGCGCTGGCCGGCGAGTACGCCGCGGCCGGCCTGATCCACCTGCTGTGCACCGACATCGCCCGCGACGGCATGCTGTCCGGGCCGAACCTGGCGCTGTACGCGCATCTGCGGCAGCTCGCGCCGGCGTTGGCGGTGCAGGCCTCCGGCGGCATCCGCAACGCTGCCGACGTGCGCGGCGCGCGCGAGGCCGGCTGCGCCGGGGCGGTGCTCGGCAAGGCCTTGCTGGAAGGGCGGCTGCGCCTGGACGAGGCGCTGGCATGCTGAGCCGGCGCATCATCCCGTGCCTGGACGTGCGCGAGGGGCGCGTGGTCAAGGGCGTCAAGTTCCGCGACCACGTGGACATGGGCGATATCGCCGAGCTGGCGCTGCGCTACCGCGACCAGGGCGCCGACGAACTTGTGTTCTACGACATCGGCGCCAGTCCGGAAGGGCGCTCGGTGGACTACGCCTGGGTCGAAAAGGTGGCGCGGTTGCTGGACATCCCGTTCTGCGTGGCCGGCGGCATCCGCGACGTCGCCACCGCGCGCGCGGTGCTGCACGCCGGCGCCGACAAGATCTCGATCAACTCGCCGGCGCTGGAGCGGCCGGCGCTGATCGCCGAACTGGCCGAGGCCTTCGGCGTGCAGTGCGTGGTGGTCGGCATCGATTCGATCCGCGAGGACGACGGCCAATGGCGCGTGCGCCGCTTCACCGGCGATCCCAGCAAGACCCAGGCGCTGCGCATGCGCACCCTGGACTGGGTGGTGGAGGCGCAGCGCCTGGGCGCCGGCGAGATCGTGCTCAACTGCATGGACAGCGACGGCGTGCGCCGCGGCTACGACATCGCCCAGCTGCACGAGGTGCGCGCCCTGTGCAAGGTACCGCTGGTGGCGTCCGGCGGCGCCGGCGAGATGCAGCACTTCGCCGACGTGTTCGAGCGTGCCGACGTCGACGGCGCGCTGGCCGCCAGCGTCTTCCACAGCGGCGCGATCCCCATTCCCGAACTCAAGCGCTTCCTGCGCCAACGACAGATCGAGGTGCGCGATGGCGCATGAACACTCCCACGACGCGGACGCCGCCGATGCGGCGCTGGACTGGGGCAAGGGCGACGGCTTGCTGCCGGTGGTGGTGCAGGATGCCGCCACGCTGCGCGTGCTGATGCTGGGCTATATGAACCAGGAGGCGCTGGCGCAGACGCGCCGCAGCGGCCAGGTCACCTTCTACAGCCGCAGCAAGCAGCGGCTGTGGACCAAGGGCGAAAGCTCCGGCAACGTGCTGGACGTGGTGGCGATCGACACCGATTGCGATCGCGACACCCTGCTGGTGCTGGCGCATCCGCGCGGGCCGACCTGCCACCTGGGTCGCGACAGCTGCTTCCCGCAGGCGCCGGGCCAGTTCCTGGGCGCGCTCGACCGCCTTGTCGCGCAACGCGAACGCGAGCGGCCTGCGGGTAGCTACACCACGCAGCTGTTCGAGAAAGGCACGCGGCGCATTGCGCAGAAGGTGGGCGAGGAGGGCGTGGAGACCGCACTGGCCGGCGTCGCCCAGGGCGACGAGGAACTGCTCGGCGAGTCCGCCGATCTGCTCTACCACCTGACCGTGCTGCTGCGCGCACGCGGCCTGGGCCTGGCCGACGCGGTGGCCGTGCTGGAAGCGCGGCACCGCTGAGTCTGTCCGGCGCGGTCATCGCCGTGTCGATGTCGTTGGCTACAATCGGGGGCCCTCGGCTTCTCCGGATGTTCCGCATGCTGCGCACCGTCGTCCTTGCCTGCCTGTTGGCCGCCGCCGCTCCCGCCTTGGCGCAGACCGCGACGATCAGCGGCAGCGTCTACCAGGAACGCGACAACGCCCCGGGCCGCGGCCCGGGCGATGCCGGCATCGCCGGCGTGCAGGTGTCCGACGGCGTGCACATCGTCCGCACCGACGCGCAGGGCCGCTACCGCCTGCAGGTGGAGCCCGGCCGCACGGTGTTCGTGATCAAGCCCGACGGCTACAGCTTCGCCAGCGCCGGCAACGGCCTGCCGGACTACTGGCGGCACTACGCGCCCGCCGGCTCGCCCACGCTCAAGTATCCGGGCATCGCGCCCACCCGCGGCGCCACCGACCACTGGGACTTCGCGTTGCGCGCGCAGCCCAAGGCCGACAGCACCGAGGTGCTGGTGTTCGCCGATACCCAGACCGCGTCGATGACCGATGTCGGCTACTACGCCCGCGACATCGTCGCGCCCTTGCGCGGCAAGACCCATGCGCGCATCGGCACCACCCTGGGCGACGTGGTCAGCGACGACCTGTCGCTGTATCCGGCGCTGAATGCGGAAACCGCCAAGCTCGGCGTGCCGTGGTTCCATGTGCCCGGCAACCACGACCTCAACTTCGACGCGACCGACGACGTCGATTCGCTGTCGAGCTGGCGTGCGGTCTACGGTCCCGACACCTACGCGGTGGAAGAGGGCGGCGCCAGCTTCGTGTTCCTGGACGACGTGGTCTACCAGCCGACGCAGCAGCCGAAGTACATCGGCGGCCTGCGCGCGGACCAGTTCGCGTTCCTGCAGGCCTACCTGGCCAGCGTGCCCAAGGAGCGGCTGGTGGTGCTGGGCCTGCACATCCCGCTGTTCGATGCGGCGCCCGGCAAGGAGACCTTCCGCCATGCCGATCGCGCGCGGCTGTTCGCGCTGCTGCAGGCGTTCCCGCATGTGCTGGTACTCAGCGGCCACAGCCACACCCAACGCCACTATTACCACGGTGCCGACGAGGGCTGGCACGGCGCGCAGCCGCTGCACGAATACAACGTCGGCGCGGCCTGCGGCGCGTTCTGGTCCGGGGTCAAGGATGCCGAGGGCATTCCCGCCGCGACCATGGCCGACGGCACCCCGAACGGCTATGCACTGCTGACCGTGCGCCGCGACGGCGGCTATGCGCTGGCGTACCACGCCGCGCGTGCCGCCGACGACACCCAGATCGGCCTGCATGCGCCGAAGGTATTGCGCCGCGGTGCCTATCCGGCCTGGGGTGTGTACGCGAACGTGTACATGGGCGAGGACGACACGCGCGTCGAGTACCGCGTGGACGACGGCGCCTGGAAGCCGATGCAGCGGGTCGAACAGCCGGACCCGGCTCTGCTCGCCGAGAACGCGCGCGACGATGCCGCCGACGCGTTGCGCGGCTACGATCGGTCGCCGGAAGCGATTCCGTCGCAACACCTGTGGCGCGGCGCCTTGCCGACCGAACTGAGCGTGGGTGCGCACCGCATCGAGGTCCGCGCGTTCGACCGCTGGCGCGGCGAGCAGCACGCCAGCGGCAGCTATCGATTGCAGGACGCGAGCCCCTGATGGGATGCGGCGGTGGTGACCGGCATATTTGCGCGCAGCGATGCTGCGTGCCCGGTCACCGTCACTGTCGCGACAGAGCTTTAGTCGCCATGCGTCCCAGGCGTCGGGGCTGAAGCCCCTCCCACAGGCGCCGATCAGCGTCTCGCAGCGTCGGACCCACGTAGGAGTGGCTTCAGCCGCGACAAGCGCGGTAATACGGTCGCGCCATCCACCGCCAACGGCAAGAGGCTCGCGGTCCACACGCGCCACACCGAACCCCAGAAACAAAAAAACCTCCACGAAGGAGGCCTACAAAACCAAATGATCCTGGCTGGCGAGCGAAGGCTGGCGGGCGGTCGGATCGGGGGCGCAGTTGGCTGGCGAAACGCGGGCTGGCTTGCTGCGGGAGGCATTCTAGCGAGCGCTCACACGTCGCGATCGAACGCGAATCACTCTCATCCTTTCGGCCTGCTACACGGGGTCGGGCTTACGCGGTCGAGGGCAGGAGCGGCCGGCAAACACGCGAGTGCGCGCGACGTCGCATACAGTCGACCCCGCGTCCTGCGCGGTTGCGTCACCGCGCCGGCGTGCGCTTCGTCGGCGGTGCGGGGTTCTGCGCGCGCGCCGCCGTGTCTGGCGCGGTCGCTGCGCCACGCTTGAGGCTCTGCTCGCCATCGTCCGCATCCGCCGCGTCGTCCGCATCGGGCTCCGGATACGGGTACGGCGGCGCGGTGGCGCTCGGCAACTGCGCGCGCCAGTGCTGCAGCCAAGCGCCGATGCGCGCGCCCACGTACAGCTGCGGATACGACGGCGCCTCGCCTTCGGCCTGCTCGCGTGCGCTGATCTCGGCGCTGGCCAGGCGATAGCTGTCGACCAGATCGGTGGTGCGCGCCAGCGCGTCGATCAACCAGGCGCGGCCGAAATAGGTGGCGCTGGCGGTGTTGCCGCAGCCGAACGAGGGCCGGTCGCGACGGGCGGCGGTGATCACCAGGGTGTCGGCGGTCTTCAGCGCCGGCACGAAGCCGCCGGAGTAGCAGGCCGAAATCACGATGATGCGGTTGCGGATGCCGGCGTCGTCGAGCAGGCGGCGCAGTTCCTGCGGGGTGATGGTGTCGTACTCGGCATCCTCGCCGGGGCCGAACTGCAGATACAGCTCGTGCTGCTCGGTGCCGTGGCTGGTCAGGAACAGCAGCAGCGCGTCCTCGCGCTTGTCCATCAGCTTGCCGATGCGGTCCAGCGTATCGGCCAGGTTGTCGTAGGAGGCCTGCGGCGCGTAGGCGTGCGCGCCGAGATTGTCGCCGTGGTTGATCAAAGTGGCGATGCGGCCAGCGGCGCCAAAGCGCTGCGTGAACATCTGCCGCAGGTACAGCACTTCGTTGCGGAACACGTCCTCGCTGGCGTCGCCGGCGAAGCCGACCACGTACAGGTCGGGGACGCCCGGGCGCTGAGACTGCAGCGACCCCAGCGCCTGGCGCAGCTGCGCCTGGTCGACCGGATCCTGCGCCGCCTCGTCCTGCGCGGTGTCGGCCACGCCGGCCGGCATGGCGCCGGCATCGGAATGGCAGGCGGGCAGCGCCAGCGCCAGCAGCGCGGCCGGCAGCAGCCGGCGCCGCAGCACGGCCAACGGGCGCCGCAACGCCGCCAGGGCGGCCATCAAGGCAGCGACAGGCCTGCGCATGCGCGGGGACTCAGAAGCCCAGGTCGGCGAAGCTCTCCGCGCGGCGGTGGCCGTTGCAGGCCTCGCCCTGGCGCGGTTGCGGGTAATCGTCGCGGCGGTCGATCAGCACCGTGTCCAGGCCGGCGGCGCGGGCCGCATCCAGTTCGGCGACCACGTCGGACAGGAACACGATCTGCGCCGGCGCCACGCCGATCGCCTCGGCGATGCGCGCGTAGCTGGGTTGCTCGCGCTTGCCGCCGATCTCGGTATCGAACCAGCCGGAGAACAGGCCGCGCAGATCGCCGGCGTCGCTGTGGCCGAAGAACAGCTTCTGCGCCGGTACCGAGCCGGACGAGTACACGTACAGCGCGCGGCCGTCGGCATGCCAGCGGCGCAGCGCCGGCGCGGCATCGGGATAGATGTGCGCGGTGAAGTCGGCATCGCGGTAGCCGGCTTCCCAGATCATGCCCTGCAGCGCCTTCAGCGCGGTGTGCTTGCGGTCCTCGTCGATCCAGCCCTGCAGGGTCTCCACGATCACCGCATCGGTGCAGATGCCGCCGCATTCGCTGGCGACGGCATCCAGCCATTGCCGCACCTGCGGCTGCTGGCCGTGCTCGCGCACGAAGCCGGGCAGGGCGCGGCGCGCATAGGGGAACAGCACGTCCTTGACGAAGGAGATACTGCTGGTGGTGCCTTCGATGTCGGTGAGTACGACGCGCGGATCGGTCATCGCTCAGTGCGCCTCGCCGCGCAGCTTCGCCTCGTAGCGCGGGAAGCGCTGGGCGATGTCGGTGCCGGTGAAGTGGCCGACCCAGCCGTCCGGCTCGGTGAAGAAGCGGATCGCGACGAAGCGCGGCTCCGGGCCCATGTCGAACCAGTGGTGGGTGCCGTCGGGCACGGCGATCAGGTCGTCCTGCACGCACTCGATCTCGTAGACCTTGCCGTCCACATGCAGGGTGAACAGGCCGGAGCCGGCGACGAAGAAGCGCACCTCGTCTTCCTTGTGGAAGTGCTCGTCGAGGAACTTCTTGCGCATCTCCTCGCGCTGCGGGTTGTCCGGGGCGATGCTGACCACGTCCACGGTCTTGAAGCCGTTGGCGGCGACCAGGCGGTCGATGTCGGCCTTGTAGGCGGCCATGACCGCGTCCGGCGAGGCGCCGGGCTCGATCGGCTGGTTGGCCTGCCAGCGCTCGAAGGTGACGCCGATCTTGTGCAGTTCAGCGGCGATCGCGTCGCCATCGCGGCTGTCGAACAGCGGCGCGTCGGGAGTGGTGTCGGCGAAGATGCGGAGTCGGCTCATGGCGGCGGGCGAAAGCGGAGTGGGGACGAAAAGGGTAGCAGGTGCGCGGCCGGCGGCCGTTGCGGCGCTGGAACGCTGTCGCGCCGCGGCGGATCAGCCGGCGGCGCGCAGTTTGCGCAGCTCCAGCTCGCAGTGCAGCAGGAACTCGAAGGCTTCGAGGTGGCGGCGCGCTTCGGCCATGTCGCGGCCCCAGGCGTACAGGCCGTGGCCGTCGATCAGGTAGCCCCACAGCGGCGTGCGATCGAGCAGGGCGTCGACCTGCGCGGCCAGCACGGTCATGTCCTGGGTGTTGGCGAACACCGGCAGGTCCACCGCGGTCTCGTGGGTCTGGTTGCCGTGCAGCGCCTTCAGCAGCTCGTAGCCTTCCAGGCGGATATGGCCCTGCGGCGCATACAGGCGCGAGGCGATGGTCTGCACCGGCGAGTGCGTGTGCAGAATGCAGCCGACCTCGGGGAAGCGCCGGTACAGCTGGGTGTGCAGCAGGGTCTCGGCGGACGGGCGCAGCGGCCGGCCGACGGCCTGGCCGTCGAAGTCCACCACCATGATGTCGTCCTCGACCAGCCGGCCCTTGTCGCGACCGGAGACGGTGATCGCGGCATGGCGATCGTCCAGGCGGTGCGAGAAGTTGCTGCTGGTGGCGGGCGTCCAGCCGGCCTGCGAGAGCTCGCGGATGTTGTCGATCAGCAGGTGCGCCAGCGTGCGCAGGCGCTCGGAATCGTAGGGCAGTGCGTTCATGCGCGTAGTGTAGGGCTTGATCGCTGGATTGGGATGACAGGTGGTGGTGCACCCAGTAGCACCTCCTCACGCCGTACCCTCACCCCAACCCCTCTCCCGGGGGGAGAGGGGCTTTGGCTTCTCCCTTCTCCCGTCGGGAGAAGGTGCCCCGCAGGGGCGGATGAGGGTACGTGCGAAGCCTCGTGTTGCCAGATGGGTGCAGCGCTTCGCGCGCCGTACCCTCACCCCAACCCCTCTCCCGATGGGAAAGGGGCTCTGCGCTCAGCCTTGGCTGCCGCGCAGGCGGCTGTGGCGGTAGCCGTAGCCGAAGTAGATCGCCAGGCCGATCACCGTCCAGCCGGCCATCAGCATCCAATTGTGCGCGGTCATCGCCGACAGCAGCGCCAGGCAGCTGAGCACGCCGGCGATGCAGATCGGCCAGGCGAACGGAATGCGAAACGGCCGCGGCAGGTCCGGCTGGGTGCGGCGCAGGATCAGCACGCCGGCGCAGACCGCGGCGAAGGCGATCAGGGTGCCCATCGAGGTCAGTTCGCCCAGCACGTCCAGCGGGAACAGCGCCGCCAGCAGGGCGATGCCGATGCCGGTGATCACCGTGTTGACGTGCGGGGTGCGGTAGGTCGGGTGGATCTTGGTGAACACCGGCGGCAGCAGGCCGTCGCGGGCGATGATCATGAAGATGCGCGGTTGGCCGATGATCATCACCAGCACCACCGAGGACAGGCCGATCAGCGCGCCGACCTCCACCACCACGCGCAGCCAGCCCAGTTGCGGATGCGCGGCGACCGCGGTCACCACCGGCTCGTCGGTGCCCAGTTGCGCGAACGGCACCAGCCCGGTCATCACCGCGGCCATGGCGATGTACAGCACGGTGCAGATCACCAGCGACAGGATCATGCCGATCGGCAGGTCGCGCTGCGGCCGGTGCGATTCCTGCGCCGCCACCGACACCGCCTCGAAGCCGATGTAGGCGAAGAACACCATCGCCGCGCCGCGCAGCACGCCGTCCAGGCCGTACTTGCCCGGGCCTTCGTTGGCGGGGATGAACGGGTGCCAGTTGGCCGGGTCCACGTACTTCCAGCCGGCGGCGATGACCAGCAGGATCAGGCCGCTCTTCAGCACCACCATCGCCATGTTCATGGCCGAGGACTTGCGGATGCCGACGTAGCACAGCCAGGTCAGCAGCAGCACGATGCCGGCGGCAGGCAGGTTGGCGATCGCGCCGGTGGGCTGCAGCTTCCCGTCCAGCGGCGCGTTGACCAGTGCCGCGGGCAGATGGATGTTGAAGTGGTCGAGCAGGCTCAGGAAATAGCCGGTCCAGCTGACCGCCACCGCCGAGGCCGACACGCCGTACTCCAGCACCAGCATCCAGCCGATGAACCAGGCCGCCAGTTCGCCGAAGGTGGCGTAGGTGTAGGTGTAGGCGCTGCCGGAGACCGGCACCATCGCCGCGAACTCGGCGTAGGCCAGCGCGCAGAACGCGCAGCACACCGCGGCCAGCACGAATGAGAGCATGATCGCCGGCCCGGCATGGTTGGCCGCGGCCTGCCCGGTGATGACGAAGATGCCGCCGCCGATCACCGCGCCGATGCCCAGCGCGGTCAGGCCCCAGGGGCCGAGTGCACGTTGCAGGCCCAGCCCGCCGGCGTCCTCGTGGCTGGCATGGGGGTGTTTGGTGGCCAAGAGTTGTTTGAGCATCGAGCGGTTCCAGCCGGGCGCGGCGTGCGAGGAAGGGGTGCGAACGCGAAGACCGGCGCGGACGCCGGTCTTCGGAGGAGCGGATCAGGCCTTGGTGGCCAGGCGGCTGTTGCGGATGCCGTAGAAGAAGTAGATGCACAGCCCGATCAGGGTCCAGCCGACGAACACCTTCCAGTGTTCCTGGAATGCCTGGAAGAACAGGCCCACGCAGAACAGCGCGCCCAGTGGGCACACCGCCCAGAACAGCGGCACCCGGAACGGGCGCGGCAGATCCGGACGGGTGAAGCGCAGCACCATCACGCCGACGCACACCGTGGCGAAGGCCAGCAGGGTGCCCATCGACACCAGTTCGCCCAGCACGTCCAGCGGAATCAGTCCGGCCAGCAGCGCAGCGAGCACGCCGACCACCACGGTGCCGACGTAGGGGGTGTGGAAACGGCGGTGCACCTTGCCGAACAGCTTCGGCAGCAGGCCGTCGCGCGCCATGGTGTAGAAGATGCGCGGCTGCGCCATCAGCATCACCAGCACCACCGAGGACAGGCCGGCGATGGCGCCGATCTCGACGAAGGTCTTCAGCCAGGCCAGCTGCGGATAGTGCTCCAGCGCAGTGGCCACCGGCTTGGCGGTGCCGAGCTGGGTGTAGGGCAGCAGGCCGGTCAGCACCGCGCAGACGATGATGTAGATGACGGTGCAGATGGCCAGCGACACCAGGATGCCGATCGGCATGTTCTTCTGCGGGTCCTTGGTCTCGCCGGCGGAGGTGGAGACCGCATCGAAGCCGATATAGGAGAAGAACACGATGGAGGCGGCGCGGAAGATGCCGCTCCAGCCGAACTCGCCCGGGCCGGTGTTTTCCGGGATGAACGGATGCCAGTTGTCCGGGTTGATGTAGAAGATGCCGACGCCGACGAAAAGGCAGATCACCAGCACCTTGATCGCCACCACGATGGCGTTGACGAAGGCCGATTGAGTGACGCCGACGTAGCACAGCGTGCTGACCGCGGCCACGATCAGCACCGCCGGCAGGTTGACGATGTTGCCCGAGGCGACGAAGGCGTGGCCGGTCCAGGTCAGCGGCGCGCTGGCCAGTTCCGCGGGGAAGGGCAGGCCGAGGGTGCCGGTGACGAAGCTGATCAGATAGGCCGACCAGCCGACCGCGACGCTGGAGCCGGCGAACAGGTATTCCAGCACCAGGCACCAGCCGATGAACCAGGCCACGCCTTCGCCGAGCGTGGCGTAGGAGTACGAGTAGGCGCTGCCGGAGACCGGCAGCATCGCCGCGAATTCGGCATAGCACAGGCCGGCGAAGGCGCAGGCCAGGCCGGCGAACACGAACGAGAGCATCACCGCCGGGCCGGCATGATTGGCCGCGGCCTGGCCGGTGAGCACGAAGATGCCGGCGCCGATCACCGCGCCGATGCCGAGCAGGATCAGGTGTCTGGCGGTGAGGGTGCGTTTGAGGGTGGCTTCGCCCTCCAGACTGCCTTCGAACGGTTCGCCGGCATCGACGTGACCGGCCGGTTCGATCGGCTTGACCCTCAGCAAAGACTTGAGCATTCGGTGCATCCCCAGGTGGCGGTACGGGGCAAGCGGCCCCGGCAATGGCGAAGCGCCGGGCCCGCAGCGGGCGACGCAAGCGTCGTACCATGCCAAAGCCGGCCGGCCGCCACAAGCCGCGCTGCACCGTGGACGGCGATAATGGCCGCCCCCGAATGCGAGAACGCCGATGCCGGAGTCGTCCCTACGCCAGCAGTTGCAGGCCCATGCCGGGCAGTGCCCGGACCAGGCCGAGGTCGCCGCGCAGTTCCTGGCCTTGCTCGACGATGCCGCCGATCCGTTCGTGCGCGCACGCCTGGACGGCCATTTCACCGGCTCGGCCTGGCTGGTCAGCGCCGACGGCACGCGCACCCTGTTGACCCATCACCGCAAGCTGCAGCGCTGGCTGCAACTGGGCGGCCACGCCGACGGCGACCGCGATCTGGCGCGGGTGGCCTTGAGGGAGGCCGAGGAAGAATCGGGGCTGCCCGGCCTGGCACTGGAGGATGGCGCGATCTTCGACCTGGACCGGCACTGGATTCCCGCCCGCGGCGAGGTGCCGGGGCACTGGCATTACGACGCACGCTACGTGGTCCGCGCCGGCGCGGACGAAGCCTTCGCTGTCAGCGAAGAATCGCTGGCGTTGGCCTGGCGCCCGATTGCCGAATTGCTGGATGAAGCGGACCTGGATCCGTCGCTGCGGCGCATGACGCAGAAGTGGTTGAAGCGCAGCGCATCAGCCCCTCTCCCCTCGGGAGAGGGGTTGGGGTGAGGGTCGGGCGCGAAGCGCTGCATCAATCTGGCAACACGAGGCTTCGCCCGTACCCTCATCCGCCCCTTCGGGGCACCTTCTCCCTAAGGGAGAAGGAAAAGCGCTAGCCCCTCTCCCTCCGGGAGAGGGGTTGGGGTGAGGGTCCGGGCGCGCAGCGCACCCGCAAATCCCCAATCCCAAATCCCCAATCCCCAATCCCAAATCCCCGCTAGTAAAGAATGCGCGTCCGCAACGTCCCCGCCACCTGCGCCAGCTCCTCCTTCAGCACCGCCGCCTGCTCCTCGCTGGCGCCCACGTCGATCACCACGTAGCCAACCTTGGGGTCGGTGCGCAGGAACTGGCCGTCGATGTTGACGTTGTGGCGCGAGAACAGTTCGTTGATCTGCGACAGCACGCCCGGCACGTTGCGGTGGATGTGCAGCAGGCGCAGGCTCTCGGCGTGCTCGGGCAGGGTCACCTCGGGGAAGTTCACCGCCGAAAGGGTGCTGCCGTTGTCGCTGTAGCGCACCAGCTTGGCCGCCACTTCCACGCCGATGTTGTCCTGCGCTTCCAGCGTGCTGCCGCCGACGTGCGGGGTCAGGATCACGTTGTCGTACGCGGCCAGCGGCGATTCGAACAGGTCGCCGTTGCCCTTGGGTTCGATCGGGAACACGTCCACCGCGGCACCGCCGATGTGGCCGCTGCGCAGCGCCGCGTCCAGTGCATCGATGTCGATCACCGTGCCGCGCGAGGCGTTGATCAGGTGCGCGCCCGGCTTCATCTGCGCCAGCTGCGTGGCGCCGATCATGTCGCGGGTGGCCGCGGTTTCCGGCACGTGCAGGGTGACCACATCCGAGCGCGCCAGCAGGTCGTCCAGGTCGGTGGCGGTGCGGGCGTTGCCCAGCGACAGCTTGGTCTCGATGTCGTGGAAGATCACCTGCATGCCCAGCGCCTCGGCCAGCACGCCGACCTGGGTGCCGATATGCCCGTAGCCGACGATGCCCAGCACCTTGCCGCGCGTCTCGTGGCTGCCGGCGGCCGACTTCGACCAGCCGCCGCGGTGGCATTCGGCGTTCTTCTGCGGAATGCCGCGCAACAGCAGGATGGCCTCGGCGATCACCAGCTCGGCGACGCTGCGGGTGTTGGAGTAGGGCGCATTGAACACCGGGATGCCGGCCAGTTCCGCGGCGTCCAGGTCGACCTGGTTGGTGCCGATGCAGAAGCAGCCGACCGCGATCAGGCGCTTGGCGTGGGCCAGCACCTCGGCGCTGAGCTGGGTGCGCGAGCGGATGCCGACGATGTGCGCCTCGGCGATGCGCTGCTTGAGCTCGTCTTCCGGCAGCGACTTGGCGTGCAGTTCGATCTGCGAGTAGCCGGCCGCGCGGAACACGTCGACGGCGGTCTGGCTGATGCCTTCGAGCAGCAGCACGCGGATATCCTGCTTCGGAAACGAGGTCTTCTTGGGCGACATTGCGGCGAGGGAGCGATGGCCAACGGGCTGGTCACTATGCCAGATGGCTTCGCGCTTTGGTGCGCCGCAATAGCATGCCGGGAGACCGTGGATGCAACGCCGGCGGACGGTTTCAGGTGCATCGATTGGCGGTGGCCGGCGGGGGATTCGGGAGTGGGGAGTGGGGATTCGCAAACGCGGCGACCTGCTGGCAGCGAACTGGACGCCGTTGCGCAAGGCTGGCACGCTTGAACGATTGTCTACGCTTCGACCTCTCCACTTATGACCGACCCGCGCCTGGATGCCCTGGCCCTTGCCGTTCCCGGCCTGCGCCTGAAGACCGATCCCGCCGACCTCGAGCACTACGGCCGCGACTGGACCCGGCGCTGGACCCCGGCGCCGCTGGCGATCGCGTTGCCGGCCACGGTGGAGGAGGTGCAGGCGGTGCTGCGCTGGGCCAACGACCACGCGGTGGCGGTGGTGCCCTCCGGCGGCCGTACCGGCCTGTCCGGCGGCGCGGTGGCCGCGCACGGCGAACTGGTGCTGAGTCTGGAGCGGATGAACAAGGCGCTGGCCTTCGATCCGGTCGACCGCACCCTCACCGTGCAGGCCGGGATGCCGCTGGAGGCGGTGCACAACGCCGCGCGCGAGCACGGGCTGCTTTACCCGGTGGACTTCGCCGCGCGCGGGTCGTGCTCGATCGGCGGCAACATCGCCACCAATGCCGGCGGTATCCGCGTGATCCGCTACGGCAACACCCGCGAGTGGATCGCCGGCTTGAAGGTGGTCACCGGCAGCGGCGAGCTGCTCGAGCTCAACCGCGGGCTGATCAAGAATTCCAGCGGCTACGATTTCCGCCAGTTGCTGATCGGCTCCGAAGGCACCCTCGGCATCGTGGTCGAAGCCACCCTGCGCCTCACCGATCCGCCGCCGCCGAGCAACGTGATGCTGCTGGCGCTGCCCTCGTTCGAGGTGCTGATGCAGGTGTTCGCCGCATTCCGCAGCCGGCTGCAGTTGGAGGCGTTCGAGTTCTTCACCGACCGTGCGCTGCAGCACGTGCTGGCGCACGGCGCGCAGGCGCCGTTCGACACCCTCTATCCGTACTACGTGGTCACCGAGTACGCCAGCGGCAACGAGGCGCAGGAGGCCGCGGCGCTGGCCGCGTTCGAGGCCTGCATGGAGCAGGGCTGGGTGCTGGACGGGGTGATCAGCCAGAGCGAGGCGCAGGCCGCGCAGCTGTGGCGCCTGCGCGAAGGCATTACCGAGGCGGTGGCGCGCTACACCCCCTACAAGAACGACGTGTCGGTGCGGATCTCGGCGATGCCGGCGTTCCTGGCGCGGACCCAGGCGCTGCTCGGCGAGGCCTACCCGCAGTTCGAGGTGGTGTGGTTCGGCCACATCGGCGACGGCAACCTGCACATCAACGTGCTCAAGCCCGAGGCCACTGCGCCGGCGGAGTTCATCGCCGCCTGCGAGCAGGTCACCAAGCTGCTGGCGCAGGTGCTGGCCGAGCACGGCGGCAGCATCTCCGCCGAGCACGGTATCGGCCTGGTCAAGAAACCCTACCTGGACAGCACCCGCGGCGCCGAGGAGATCGCGTTGATGCGCGCGGTCAAGCGCGTGTTCGATCCGTCCGGGCTGCTCAATCCGGGCAAGCTGTTCGATCCCTGAGTCCGGCCGCGAGACCGCCGCGCGGCCCGTTCAGGCGCTGCGCGGGGCGGACCGCTAGGCTATGCGGCGCGGCACTGGCCGTCCCCTTTTTCACGATCCCGTTTGGAACGATTGCGATGACCCGAGTGACCGCGCGCTGCGCCCTGCTGTTCGCCCTGATCCTGCCCGCGTTCGCGCAGGCGTCCAGCTTCGCCGGCAGCTCCGCCGGTTCGGCCTCGGCCGGCTCGGCCGGCAGTTCGGCGTCCTCGGACAGCAGTTCCAACAACGACAAGGTGGTGCTGCAGGCGCGCGACGACGCGGCCGGCTTCGTCGCCAGCGCCGGCCGCATCCGCGGCGTGCAACTGGAAGCGGCGCTGCGCGTGCTGCGCGAGCGCAACCCGCAGGCGCAACAGGCCAGCGATCTGGAACTGGCGCAGGCGATCCTGGCGCTGTGATCGCGCGCCGGCCACGGCGCCTGCGCGCGCGGTGGCTGGCGGTCCTGGCGCTGGCTGCTGCGATGCCCGCAGTGGCCGCGCCGCTGTCTGCCGACGAGAGCGGGCTGAGCCCAGCCGAGCGCACCGCCAGCCAGGCCGTGCTGGCTGCGGCGCAGGCGCGGCTGCCGCCGGCCTGGACCGCGGCGCTGCCCGCAGGGCTGCCGCTGCAGTGGCGCGACGACCTCCCCGCACAGGTGCACGGGCGCGCGCAGGCCAAACGCCTGCTGTTGAACAAGCGCCTGCTGCGCGACTGGATGGCGGCAGAGGATCCCGACACCGATCCTGCCGTCGATCCGGCGCGGCGGCCGGCGCTGGCCGCCCTGCTGCACGAGCTGGCGCACTTCTACGACCGCTCCGCGGCGGGGCGGCTGTCGTCCGATCCGCGCCTGCTGGATCTGGCCGGCTGGCAGGTCAGCCCGATGCGCCTGGGCCTGCGTCGCGGCCAGAACCGGTTCGCCGAGCGCAGCCCGGATCCCTACGAATTGCAGTCGCCGGCCGAGTTCGTGGCGGTGAATCTCGAGCACTTCCTGCTCGATCCGGACTACGTCTGCCGGCGGCCGGCGCTGGCCCGCTACTTCGCCGCACGCCTGGCATGGACGCCACCGGCGAGCGCATGCGCGCCCGGCCAGGTGTTCGTGCAGGACCCGCTGGCCGACGCGGCCGCCTTGCTGCAGGTGGACCCGGCGCGGATCTACGCGGTGGACTACCTGCTGGCCGAAGGCAACGCGCAGCCGATGAGCCACTGGGGCCACAGCATGTTGCGCCTGGTGATCTGCGCGCCGGGGCGGCCGCTGGGCCCGGCATGCCGGCTGGACCTGGCCGAGCACCGGGTGCTGTCGTTCCGCGCCTTCGTCGACGACGTGCAGATTTCCAACCTGCGCGGGCTCACCGGCTCCTACCCGTCGCGACTGTTCGTGTTGCCGCTGCGCCAGGTGGTGGACGACTACACCCAGGTGCAGTTGCGCGGCCTGCAGTCGCTGCCGTTGCGGCTGTCGCGCGAAGAGATCGCCGCGCTGCTGGAGCGTGCCGCGCAACTGCACTGGAGCTACGACGGCCGCTATTACTTCCTGAGCAACAACTGCGCGGTGGAGACCTACGCCTTGTTGCACGACGGCGTGCCGCGGCTGGCGGCCGCGCACCTGTCCGGGATCAGCCCGACCGGCCTGCGCCGGCGCCTGGTACGCGCCGGCATCGCCGATGCGTCGGTGTTCGACGACGCCGACGCGGCGGTGCGCGATGGCTACTTCTTCCCGGCGGCGAGCGCGCATTTTGCGCAGATGTTCGCGGTGGCGCGCGGCTCCCTGGCACTGCCGGCCCGCAATGCCGACGCGTGGCTGGACCTGCCGGCCGCGCAGCGCGCGCCGTGGCTTGAGCGTGGCGACCTGCGTGCCAGTGCCGCCTTGCTGGTGCTGGAGAACGCCGCCCGCCGCCGCGCCGAACAGCGCGGCCGCGATGCGTTGAAGCGGCGCTATCTGGGCAAGCCGCAGCCGACTGCGGTGGCCGGTGCGGGCGAGGGCGATGCGGGTGCCGACACGCGTGACGCCGCCAGCGCTGTGCGTGCCGTGCTGGCCGAGCAGGGGCTACTGAGCCAACCGGCGAGCCTGCTGCAGGGGCAGCCGGGCTATGGCCTGCCGCAGGCGCAGGAACGCGCTTGGCTGCAGGTGCAGGGACAGGCACGGATCGCGGCGCTGCACGACGACGGCGCCGCGCTGCAGACGCGCCTGCGCGGGTTGCTGCCGGCGCCGCTGCAGGCGGACCTGGCGCAGATCGATGCCAACCTGGCGACGCTGGGCGCACGCCTGCGCACGCTCAATCGCGAAGGCGGCGGACTGCAGTTGGATTCGCCGTCGCTATTGCGGCAGCGTGGTGGGCAGCCGTAGCGCGGCGTGCGGGCTTGTGATGCGAGGCGATCGAAGGGAACTGGATCGCGCGTGCGGTTGACGACGGCGCGGTTGCGGCTGAAGCCGCTCCCGCGACGTTCGCGGCGTGAGTCCGCAGCACCGGTGCGTCGCAGGCGCAGCCGTGTTCGCATGAAGGAAGACTGATAGCTCCATCGGTCGGGACTGAAGTCCCTCCCACAGAAACGCGGCGCGCTTCCAACCCATTTATGTAGGGGGCGGCTTCAGCCGCGACGAGCGAAGACGCGAAGCCGGCCGATGTCGACGGCCGTCAGGGCCGACGCCGATGCCCGCAAGGGCGCCACCTTGCCGGCCGGCAAGCCGTCATCACGGCAGCTCAAGACCCGCATCCTCGCCGTAGCGGCGCAGCCAGGCGTCGCGCGGCGGATCCTGGCGGTACTGTGCACGCAGCGTCGCCCAGGTCTGTTCGTTGCCGTCGCAGTACTTGGCCATCGCCTGCTCCAGTTCGCGCCGCCGCGCCGCGTCGTAGGGCTCTTCGCCGGCGAAATGGGTGCAGGTGTCCTGGCGCGCGACGAAGGCGCGGATCGGCGCGGGCAGCGTGCAGAAACCGTCGTGGTGCTCGGGATCGACCGCGTCGGGAATCGTGCACGCGGGCTTGGGGGCGGCCGCCGTGGCCGGCGTCGCCGGCACGGCGAGCGCCAGCACCGGCACGGCCAGCAGCAGGCCGAGGCAGGCGCGCCGCGGCGCATGCGCGGCGCTGCCTGTGCGGGAGACGTGGGTGACACGGCGCCCGCGCATGGGCTCAGTCGGCGCGGCCGGCGAATTCGCCGGTGGTGGTGTTGACCAGCACGCGCTCGCCGTTGCCGATGTACTCCGGCACCATGATCTCGATGCCGGTGTTGAGCTTGGCCGGCTTCGGGCGCTTGGTGGCGGTGCCGCCCTTGAGTTCCGGCGGGGTCTCGATCACTTCCAGGGTCACGCTCTGCGGCAGTTGGATCGCCACTGGCTGGTCGTCGATGACCTGCACGTAAATGCCGCTGAGGCCGTCGGTGATGTAGCCGGCGTCGGTGCCGATCGCATCGGCGTCCAGGGTGTAGGGGGTGTAGTCCTCGTCGTCGAGGAACACGAAGGCCTCGCCGTCCTTGTACGAGAAGGTGGCCTGGCGGCGCATCAGCTCGACCTCGCGCAGGTCGTCGTCGCCGTCGAAGCTGGCATCGAGCTTGTTGCCGCCCGGCACGCTGTACATCACGAAGCGGAAGCGCACGTTGCCGCCGCGGCCCTGCGGCGAGCTGCGCTCGATGTCGCGGATCTGGTACACGCCGTTGTTGTACTCGACGACGTTGCCTTTCTTGATTTCGTTGGCTTTCATGAGGGCTGGGAATCGGGAATGGGGAATAGGGAATCGAAACAGGGTCAAGCAGGCGGAGAGGATCAGCGGAAGGGAAACGCCGTTGCGATTCCCCATTCCCCATTCTCCATTCCCGGCTACTTAGGCGCCAACCGCACCGCGCCGTCGAGGCGGATGGTTTCGCCATTGAGGTAGCGGTTGCGCAGCAGGAACATCACCGTGTCGGCGAATTCGTCCGGGCGGCCGAGACGCGAAGGATACGGGATCGACGCGGCCAGCGACTGCTGCACGGCCTCGGGCATGCCGTCGACCATCGGGGTCCAGAAGATGCCCGGGGCGATGGTGTTGACGCGGATGCCGAAGCGCGCCAGTTCGCGCGCCATCGGCAGGGTCATCGCCACCACGCCGCCCTTGGACGCGGCGTAGGCGGCCTGGCCGATCTGGCCTTCGTAGGCGGCGACGCTGGCGGTGTTGACGATGACGCCGCGCTCGTCGTCCTCGCCCGGGGCGTTGTGCTGCATCAGGTCGGCGGCGGCCTTGGCGACGTTGAAGCTGCCGACCAGGTTGACCATCACCGTGCCCTGGAAGGTGGCCAGCGGCATCGGCGCTTCCTTGCCGAGCACGCGGCCGGCGCCGAGGATGCCGGCGCAGTTGACCGCGGCATTGAGGCCGCCGAGGAAATCGCGTGCCGCCGCCAGCTGCGCCGCGACCTGGGCCTCGTCGCTGACGTCGGTGCGCAGGTAGCAGGCCCGCTCCGCACCCAGCGCGGCGACCGTGGCCGAGCCCTTGTCGTCGTTCAGATCGAACAGCGCGACCTTGCCGCCTTCGGCGACGATGCGCTGCGCCACCGCCAGGCCGAGGCCGGACACGCCGCCGGTGACCACCGCTTTGAGATCGGCAAGCTGCATGGATGTTCCCTCCCAGGAAAACGCCCAGTTTAGAGGCTGCCGCCGATTGCGGCGAGACGCGACGATCGCCCGCGGTGCGCAAGCCTGTCGCCGGATGCGGCGCTGTCGCGGCTCAGGCCTCGGCACCCAGCGCCTGGCCGACCTTGCTGCCGGTCGGCCGGCCGAGTTTCTGCGCCAGCCAGCGGCCGGTCGCGGCCAGCGCGGGCAGGTCGATGCCGGTGTCCACGCCATTGCCGTGCAGCAGGTAGACCACGTCCTCGCTGGCCACATTGCCGCTGGCGCCCTTGGCATACGGGCAGCCGCCCGCGCCGGACACGGCCGCATCGACCACGCGCGCGCCTTCTTCCAGGCAGGCGGCGATGTTGGCCAGGGCCTGGCCGTAGGTGTCGTGGAAGTGCACCGCCAATGCGTCCATCGGCACCACGGCGGCGACCGCGCGCAGCATCGCCCGCGCCTTGCCCGGCGTGCCCACGCCGATGGTGTCGCCCAGCGAGATCTCGTAGCAGCCCATCGCATGCAGCCGCTGCGCCACCCGCACCACGTCGGCCAGGGGGACGTCGCCCTGATAGGGACAGCCGAGCACCGTGGACACGTAGCCGCGGACCTTGACCCCGTCCGCCGCCGCGCGCTCCAGCACCGGCGCGAAGCGCGCCAGCGATTCGTCGATGCCGGCATTGGTATTGGTGCGGTTGAAGGTCTCCGAGGCGGCGGTGAACACGGCCACCTCGCGCACGCCGACCGCGGCCGCGCGTTCGTAGCCCTGCAGGTTCGGCACCAGCACCGGATAGTCCACGCCCGGCACCTGCGCGATGCCGGCGTAGACCTCGGCCGCGTCGGCCAGTTGCGGGACCCATTTCGGGCTGACGAAGCTGGTCGCCTCGATGCTGCGCAGGCCGGTGCGCCCCAGTCGCGCGATCAGCTCGATCTTGTCTTCCGTGGCGACCCAGGCCTTCTCGTTCTGCAGGCCGTCGCGCGGGCCGACTTCGACGATGCGCACGCGGTCGCTCATCGGCGAGACTCCTGCGCCGTTGGCCGGGTACTGCGCATGAGACGGGAAGCAACGAGGATCATCGGAATTCCTGAGAGAGGGAGGCGGTGAAACACCGGCGGCACGTCCAGCGCCGTCCGCGGGAACGACGCGGCGGCGCGGATCAGGCCGACGCCGGGCGGTGGCAGACCGCTTCGATGTTGTGGCCGTCCGGATCCAGCAGGAACGCGCCGTAGTACTCGGGGTGGTAGTGCGGGCGCAGGCCCGGCGCGCCGTGCTCGCGGCCGCCGGCGGCCAGGCCGGCACGATGGAACGCGTCCACCTGCGCGCGGCTGGCGGCGACGAAAGCCACGTGCACGCCATTGTCGCCGGCGTCGCGGCCGCCGTCGGCGATCCAGAAGCTGGGCTTGCCGTCGCGGCCGAAACCGACGTGGCGCTGGCCGCCGCTTTCCTCGGCGCTCACCTGCATCACCACATCCAGCTCCAGCGCGGCCAGGGCGGCGCGGTAGAAGGCCAGGCTGCGGTCGAGGTCGCTGCAGCGCAGGCCGAGATGGTCGAGCGGGTTCATGGGCTGGCCCTCCAGGCCGGTTCGC
Source organism: Xanthomonas sp. LMG 12461 (assembly GCF_009192935.1). Lineage (NCBI taxonomy): Bacteria > Pseudomonadati > Pseudomonadota > Gammaproteobacteria > Lysobacterales > Lysobacteraceae > Xanthomonas > Xanthomonas sp. LMG 12461. The sequence continues at coordinate 61,541 of NZ_NQYT01000021.1, read as the reverse complement.
GTTTCTCCAGGAACGCATTCAGTCCTTCCTGGCCCTCGGCCGAGACCCGCAATTGCGCGATCAGCGCCGCGTTGGCCTGGTCCAGCGCATCGCGCTCGCCGCCGGCCGCGACCCGCCGTACCAGGGCCTTGGCGCCGGCGGCGGCCAGCGGCCCGGCCTGGCCGAGCAGGGCGACCTGGCGTTGCACCGCCGCGTCCAGCGCCTCCGGCGCCACCGCCTGGTGGACCAGGCCGATCTGCGCCGCGGTGGCGGCGTCGAAGGTTTCCGCGCTGGCGAACCAGCGCCGCGCCTGGCGCGCGCCGATCGCCGCGATCACGTACGGCGAGATCACCGCCGGCAGCAGGCCCAGCCGGCTTTCGCTGAGCGCGAAGCGCGCATCGGTGGCGGCCACGGCGATGTCGCAACAGGCGACCAGGCCCACCGCGCCACCGAACGCCGCGCCTTGCACCCGCGCCACCGTGGGCTTGGGCAGTTCGTCGAGCAGACGCATCAGCCGCGCCAGGGCCAGCGCATCGTCCAGGTTCTCCTGTTCGCCGGCGCCGGCCATCGAGCGCATCCACTGCAGGTCGGCGCCGGCCGAGAACGCCGCGCCGGCACCGGCCAGGACCAGTACCTGCACCTGCGGATCGGCGCCGATCTGCAGCAGGGCGGCGCTGAGCTGGGCGATCAGCGCGGCGTCGAAGGCGTTGCGGACCTCGGGTCGGTTCAACTGCAGGGTCAGGACCTTGCCGGATCGTTGCAACAACAGGGCATCGCTCATCGAACACGCTCGTACAAAGGGAAAACGGCAGCCATACGGCGATCATAGCCGGCCGTGCCGGTCCCGCCATGACGCGCCGCGGCGATGCTACAATTGATAACCATTCTTATCGACGGAACGTGCTGTGACGTTGTCCGACATGCCGTTGCGCAGCAGCGCCCTCGTGGAATCCGTGCACGACCGCCAGCCCAACGACGCCATCGCCCGGCGTCTGCGCGAGCTGGGCTTCGTCGCCGGCGAACAGGTGCAGGTGCTGGCCAGCGGGCCGATCGGTGGCGAACCGCTGCTGGTGCAGGTGGGCTATACGCGCTTCGCGCTGCGGCGCAGCGAGGCGGCACGGGTGCAGGTCAGTGCGCTGGACGAGGTGCGCTCGTGAGCGCGGTGGCCGCGCCGCTACGCCTGGCCCTGGTCGGCAACCCGAACTGCGGCAAGACCGCGCTGTTCAATCAGTTGACCGGCAGCAAGCAGAAGGTCGCCAACTACGCCGGCGTCACCGTCGAGCGCAAGGAAGGCCGCTTCCGCGCGCCGTCCGGGCGCGAATTCGCGGTGCTGGACCTGCCGGGCGCCTACAGCCTGCAGCCGGCCAGCCTGGACGAGGCGATCACCCGCGACCTGTGCCGCGGCTTCTACCCGGGCGAACCGGCGCCGGACGTGCTGGTCTGCGTGGTCGACGCCACCAATCTGCGCCTGCACCTGCGCTTCGCGCTGGAACTGCGCGAGCTGGGCAAGCCGATGCTGGTGGCCTTGAACATGGTCGACGCGGCGCAGCGCCGCGGCATCCAGATCGACCGCCAGGCGCTGGAACAGGCGCTGGGCGTGCCGGTGATCGAGACCGTGGCGGTGCGCCGCAACGGCGCCCGCGCCCTGGTCGAGCGGCTGGACGCGCTGGCGCCGGCACTGCCGCCGGCGGTGGCGCCGAGCGAAGGGCAGGGCGACTACCACCAGCAGGTGCGCGCGATCCTGGCGGCGGCGGTGTCGATGCCGACCCGCACCTCGCGCGTCGACGACGCGCTGGACCGTTGGCTGCTGCATCCGGTCGCCGGCCTGGTGACCCTAGTGCTGGTGATGTTCCTGATCTTCCAGGCGGTTTTCGCCTGGGCGCAGCCTGTGATGGACCTGATCGACGGTGGGACCAAGGCGCTGGGTGTCTGGGTCGGCGGAACGCTGCCGGAGGGACCGTTGAGTAGCCTGCTGGTGGACGGCATCATCGCCGGCCTCGGTGGGGTGGTGGTGTTCCTGCCGCAGATCCTGATCCTGTTCGCCTTCATCCTGGCGCTGGAGGAATCCGGCTACCTGCCGCGCGCGGCGTTCCTGCTCGACCGCATGATGGCCGCGGCCGGCCTGTCCGGGCGCTCGTTCATCCCGCTGCTGTCCAGCTTCGCCTGCGCCGTGCCTGGGATCATGTCCACGCGCAGCATCCAGGACCCGCGCGATCGCCTGGCGACCATCCTGGTGGCGCCGCTGATGACCTGTTCGGCACGCCTGCCGGTGTACACCTTGCTGATCGCCGCGTTTGTGCCGCAGAAGCAGGTGTGGGGCGTGCTCAATCAGCAGGGCCTGGTGTTGTTCGGCCTGTACGTGGCAGCGATCGTCAGTGGTTTGGCGGTGTCGTGGACGATGAAGAAGTGGCGCCGCGACAAGGGCGAGCATCCGCTGCTGCTGGAACTGCCGTCCTACCGCGTGCCGCACCTGCGCGATCTGGCGCTGGGCCTGTGGGAGCGCGCGGCGATCTTCCTCAAGCGCGTCGGCGGCATCATCCTGGCGTTGACCATCCTGCTGTGGTTCCTGCTGAACTTTCCGGCGCCGCCGGCCGACGCCACCCTGCCGGCGATCGACTACAGCTTCGCCGGTCGCATCGGCCACGCCATGACCGCGGTGTTTTCGCCGCTGGGCTTCAACTGGCAGATCTGCATCGCGCTGATCCCCGGCCTGGCCGCGCGCGAGGTGGCGGTGTCGTCGCTGGCGACGGTGTACGCGCTGTCGGCGGCCGACGACGATGCCGCCGCGCAGGCGCTGTCGCCGTTGATCCACGACGGCTGGTCGCTGGCCACCGCGCTGTCGTTGCTGGTCTGGTACATCTACGCACCGATGTGCATTTCCACCCTGGCCACGATCAAGCGCGAGACCAACTCGTGGAAGCAGATGAGCTTCGCCGCGTTCTACCTGTTCGCGCTGGCGTATCTGGCCTCGCTGGTCACCTACCAGGTTGCGGTGGCGCTGGGAGCCGGCTGAGATGAACGCCTCGCTGCTGCTGCAGTACCTGGTGATCGCGCTGGCGGTACTGGTCAGCGCCTGGGTGGTGTTGAAGAAGCAGTTCCCGGGCACCGCGCGCAAGCTGCGCGGCGCGCTCGCACTACGCCTGCTCAAGCCCGGCCGGGCGGCCTGGCTGCAGGCGCTGGGGCGGCGCATCGCACCGCCGGCCAGCGCCGGTGCAGGCGCCTGTGGCGGCTGCGACAGCTGCGGGCCGACGCCGCCGCGGCGGCACTGAGTCGCGTCGCCCGCTGCTGGCCGGCGCATCGCTTGTGCGCCGCACATGCGCGTCGCCATTGCGGCGACTATCCTATGCCGATGACCAGCCCATTCCAGTTTTCCCGCCGTGCGCAGGCGCTGACCAGTTCGGCGATCCGCGAAATCCTCAAGGTCACCGAACGCCCGGAAGTGATCTCCTTCGCCGGCGGCCTGCCGTCGCCGGATACCTTCCCGGTCGCGCGCATGCGCGAGGCCTGCGACAAGGTGCTGCGCGACGCGCCACAGGCGGCGCTGCAGTACGGCCCGACCGAAGGCTATCTGTTGCTGCGCGAATGGGTCGCGGCGCGGCTGAGCCGCGACGGCGCCCACATCCGTCCCAGCCAGGTGCTGATCACCACCGGTTCGCAGCAGGGCCTGGACCTGCTCGGCAAGGTGTTCATCGACGAAGGCAGCAAGGTGCTGGTGGAAACGCCCAGCTATCTCGGCGCGCTGCAGGCGTTCTCGCTGTTCCAGCCGGCGTTCGCGGCGATGCAGTCGGACGACGACGGCGTGGTGGTGGACGCGCTGGACGATGCGCAGCTGGCCGGCGCGCGCTTCATGTACGTGCTGCCGAACTTCCAGAATCCGACCGGACGGCGCCTGCCGCTGCACCGGCGCCAGGCGCTGGTGGCGCGTGCGGCCGCGGCCGGCGTGCCCATCGTCGAGGACGATCCCTACGGCGAGCTGTGCTACAGCGGCGACACGCTGCCGAGCCTGCTGTCGATGAACCCGGAGGGCGCCATCTACATGGGCTCGTTCTCCAAGGTGTTCGCGCCGGGCCTGCGCCTGGGCTATGTGGTCGCGCCGGAGCCGGTGCATGCCAAGCTGGTGCAGGCCAAGCAGGCGGCGGATCTGCACACGCCCTCGTTCAGCCAGCGCATCGTCTACGAGGCGGTGCAGGACGGGTTCCTGGATGCGCATATTCCCGGCATCCGTGCGCTGTACGCCAGCCGTTGCGAGCAGATGCTGGCCGCCCTGGCCAAGTACTTCCCGGCGCAGGTGCGCTGGAACCGCCCGGCCGGCGGCATGTTCATCTGGGTCGAACTGCCGGAGGGCATGGACGGCGGCGCGCTGCTGAGCAAGGCGATCGAGCGCAACGTGGCCTTCGTGCCGGGCGCGCCGTTCTTCGCGGTCGCGCCGCAGCGCAATACCCTGCGGCTGTCGTTCGTGACCGTGCCGGCCGAACGCATCGAGACCGGCGTGCGCATCCTCGGTGCGCTGCTGCAGGACGAGGTCGCTGCGCACCGGCGCGCGACGGCCTGAGTCCGGCGTCGCCTCCGTCGATGACGTCGTCCGATGCCGCCGTCGCGTCCTGGACCATCGACGCGGTCCTGGTCGGCCGCGCGCAGGCGTTCACCCGCCCGGGCAGCCGCAGCGCGATCGACAAGCGGCCCCAGGACGGACGCCTGCGCATCGGCCCGGAGGGGCTGGAGCTGGACGAGCAGGGCGACCGCCGCGTGCATGGCGGCCCCGACAAGGCCTTGCACCATTACCCGCGCGATCACTACCCGGCCTGGCGCGAGGAACTCGGCGCACATGCCTTGCTGGACGCGCCGGGCGCGTTCGGCGAGAACCTCAGCAGTAGCGGGGTGACCGAAGCCGACCTGTGCCTGGGCGACAGGCTGCGCCTGGGGACGGCCGTGGTCGAGGTGTCGCAGTCGCGGCAGCCGTGCTGGAAGCTGTCCGACCGGTTCGGCGTGGCCGCGCTGGCGCGGCGCGTGCAGGACAGCGGCCGCACCGGCTGGTACTACCGCGTGCTGCAGCCCGGCGAGGTCGCCGCCGGCGATCGCCTGGAGTTGCTGGAGCGTCCGTATCCGCAGTGGCCGCTGGCGCGGCTGGTCGGCCTGCTGTACCGGCGCGAGATCGACCCGGCGCAATTGCAGGACGTGCTGGCGCTGCCACTGGTGCCGAACTGGCGCACCCTGTTCGAGCGGCGCCTGGCGCAGCGTGCGGTGGAGGACTGGGACAAGCGCCTGTTGGGGCAGGCGGCGGCCGAGTAGGGCGGTTGATCGATCCGGCGAGTGTGCTCCCCTCTTGGCGGGAGCGATGGCGTCGACAGGTGCATGCCCGATTGGGTCGGTGCAATGCGTCGGGGCTGAAGCCCCTCCCACCGGGGGGTGTCCGATCGGCTGCGATGTCTCTTGGCAGGTGCCAGGTGCCTCGCCCGGCGGCTTTTTTGTCGCTTCCAGTGCCGCCACGCCCCTGTGGGAGGGGCTTCAGCCCCGACGACGGAAGCATCGCCACGTCCGAGGTGGCGCGTGGGACGCTTGCGTCTCGGGCGCGCGCGCCCTCTGTCGCACCCGCGCGCAAACCGCTAGCCTTGTGCCGATGACGACTTCTCCGCTGCGTGTGTTGATCCATGGTGCGTCCGGCCGGATGGGCCAGGCGTTGTTGCGGCTGGCCGCGCAGGACCCGGCGCTGCAAGTGGTGGCCGCGGTGGTGCGGCGCGCGCCGGCGCAGCGGGTGATCGACGGCGTGCCGTACTTCGCCGCAGCCGAACTGGGCGGCGTGCCGCCCTTCGACGTGGCGATCGATTTCAGCTTGCCGCAGGGATTCGACCCGGTGCTGGCCCTGTGTACCGCGCGCGGTGCGGCGCTGGTGTCCGGCACCACCGGACTGGAGGACGCGCAGCGGCAGGCGCTGGCCGCTGCGGCCGAACGCATTCCGCTGATCTGGGCGTCGAACTTCAGCCTGGGCGTGGCGGTGCTGCACGATCTGGTCGAGCGCGCCGCCGCGGCGCTGCCGGGCTGGGATTGCGACATCGTCGAATCCCATCACGTGCACAAGCAGGACGCGCCCTCCGGCACCGCGCTCACCCTCGGCGACGCGGCCGCGCACGGCGGCGCGACCCCGCGCTACGCCAGCCTGCGTGCCGGCGACATCGTCGGCGAACACCTGGTGCAGTTCGCCGGACTCGGCGAGCGGGTCGAACTGGTGCACCGCGCCAGCAACCGCGACATCTTCGCCCGCGGCGCGCTGCATGCGGCCGCCCGCCTGCCGGGGCGTGCGCCCGGGGCCTACCGGCTGCGCGACCTGCTCGGCTGAACGCGGTTTTCACATAAACGGCTGGCGCGGACCGCCCCGCGCCGGTACAATTCTCGCTCGCCTGTTACCCATCGCCACGGACCCGGAGAAGCGCCGAGTTCGCGGTTTCTTGCAGCCTGCAAGTTGGTGGGGCAGGGTTCCTCTATCCCCAAGGCGAACCCCGTGACTCAACCCGCAATCCTTGTCCTTGAAGACGGCACCGTGTTCGAGGGCGAATCCGTAGGCGCTGCCGGCCTGTCCGTCGGCGAAGTGGTGTTCAACACCGCCATGACCGGCTACCAGGAGATCCTCACCGATCCCTCCTACGCCCGCCAACTGGTCACGCTGACGTATCCGCATATCGGCAACACCGGCTGCACCGACCAGGACGACGAGGCCGCCCAGGTCTGGTCGGCAGGCCTGATCGTGCGCGACGTGCCGCGCCGCCCCAGCAACTGGCGCAACCAGGTGGCGCTGCCGGACTGGCTGATCCAGCGCGGCGTGGTCGCCATCGCCGGCATCGACACCCGCAAGCTGACCCGCATCCTGCGCGAGAAGGGCTCGCAGAACGGCGCGCTGATGGCCGGCGAGGTGAACGTGGACACCGCGCTGGACGCGGCGCGCAAGTTCCCGGGGCTGAAGGGCATGGATCTGGCCAAGGTGGTCTCCACCGACAAGTCCTATCCCTGGCGCGACGGCCAGCTCGACCTGGACAGCAACGCCTTCGTCACGGCCGAGCCCAGGTTCAAGGTCGTCGCCTACGACTACGGGGTCAAGCACAACATCCTGCGCATGCTCGCCGAGCGCGGCTGCGAGGTGACCGTGGTGCCGGCGCAGACGCCGGTCGCCGAGGTGCTGGCGATGAACCCGCACGGCGTGTTCCTGTCCAACGGCCCCGGCGACCCGGCGCCGTGCGACTACGCGATCGCCGCGATCAAGGAACTGCTGGCGCGCAAGATCCCGACCTTCGGCATCTGCCTGGGCCACCAGCTGCTGGCGCTGGCCGCCGGCGCGCAGACCCTGAAGATGGGCCACGGTCACCACGGCGCCAACCATCCGGTGCAGGACCTGGACAGCGGCCGGGTGATGATCACCTCGCAGAACCACGGCTTCGCGGTGGACGAGGCGACCTTGCCGGCCAACGTGCGCGTCACCCATCGCTCGCTGTTCGATGGCAGCAACCAGGGCATTGCGCTCACCGACGCGCCGGCCTTCAGCTTCCAGGGCCACCCCGAAGCGTCGCCGGGTCCACGCGACGTGGCGCCGCTGTTCGATCGCTTCACCGCGCTGATGGCGGCCGCCGCCTGATGGCCGCAGCGCCGGCCATGCCGTCGCCGACCCGCCGCTGGCGGTGGCCGGCCACGGCGTTGCTGGTGCTCGCCGCGTATCCGGCCTTCGTGCTGGGCGCGGTGTATCCGCAGTGGCTCAGCGCCGGCTTGCCGGGCGGACGCGACGGCCCGGCCGATGCGTACCGCCACAGCCTGGCCAGCGCCGTGGTCGCCTACACCCTGTCGCCGCGCTGCGTGGACTGGGTCACGGCGGTCATGGAGCGCGACGGCCACGGCAACGCCAGCCGGGCGATGGACGCCCACAACAACCGGATCGGCGCGCGCATCGGCGCCACCGCCAGCAGTTGGGCCGCGATGCAGCGCGAGGTTCGCGCCGCGGTCGACCATGGCGCGATCGATGCGCGTTCGCCCGATCAGATCACCTGGCGCGCCCCCGCGGCGTGGCAGGACCGCCTCTACTGAGAATCCCCCATGCCCAAGCGCACCGACCTCCAAACCATCCTCATCATCGGCGCCGGCCCGATCGTCATCGGCCAGGCCTGCGAGTTCGACTACTCCGGCGCGCAGGCGTGCAAGGCGCTGCGCGACGAGGGCTACCGCGTGGTGCTGGTCAACAGCAACCCGGCCACGATCATGACCGACCCGAACATGGCCGACGCCGTGTACATCGAGCCGATCAACTGGCAAACGGTCGAGAAGATCATCGCCAAGGAAAAGCCCGACGCGCTGCTGCCGACGATGGGTGGGCAGACCGCGCTGAACTGCGCGCTGGACCTGGCCGACCACGGCGTGCTGGAGAAGTACGGCGTCGAGCTGATCGGCGCCAAGCGCGAGGCCATCCGCATGGCCGAAGACCGCGAGCTGTTCCGCGTGGCGATGGGCGAGATCGGCCTGGAGTGCCCGAAGGCGGCAGTGGCGCACACCCTGGAAGAGGCGCTGGAGATTCAGGCCACGGTCGGCTACCCGACCATCATCCGCCCCAGCTTCACCCTCGGCGGCAGCGGCGGCGGCATCGCCTACAACCGCGAGGAACTGATCGAGATCGTCGGCCGCGGCCTGGAGCTGTCGCCGACCAGCGAAGTGCTGGTCGAGGAGTCGGTGCTGGGCTGGAAGGAGTTCGAGATGGAAGTGGTCCGCGACACCGCGGACAACTGCATCATCGTCTGCTCGATCGAGAACCTGGATCCGATGGGCGTGCACACCGGCGACTCGATCACCGTGGCCCCGGCGCAGACCCTGACCGACAAGGAATACCAGCGCCTGCGCGACGCCTCCATCGCGGTGCTGCGCAAGATCGGCGTGGACACCGGCGGTTCCAACGTGCAGTTCGGCATCAACGCGCAGACCGGCCGCGTGGTGGTGATCGAGATGAACCCGCGCGTGTCGCGCTCCTCGGCGCTGGCCTCCAAGGCCACCGGCTTCCCGATCGCCAAGGTCGCGGCCAAGCTGGCGGTGGGCTACACCCTGGACGAACTGAAGAACGAGATCACCGGCGGGCTGACCCCGGCCTCGTTCGAGCCGTCGATCGACTACGTGGTCACCAAGATTCCGCGCTTCGCCTTCGAGAAGTTCCCGCAGGCCGACGCGCGCCTGACCACGCAGATGAAGTCGGTGGGCGAGGTGATGGCGATGGGCCGCACCTTCTCCGAATCGCTGCAGAAGGCCCTGCGCGGCCTGGAGACCGGCAAGATCGGGCTGGACCCGACCGGGCTGGACCTGAGCAGCGAAGACGACCTGGCCACGCTCAAGCGCGAGCTGAAGGCGCCCGGTCCGGAGCGCTTGTTCTACGTCGCCGACGCCTTCCGCGCCGGCATGAGCGTGGAGCAGGTGCACGCGCTGTCGTTCATCGATCCTTGGTTCCTGGACCAGATGGAAGACCTGATCGCGCAGGAAGCGCAGCTGGCCGCCGACGGCCTCGGCGCGCTGGACGCCAAGCGCCTGCGCACGCTCAAGCGCGCCGGTTTCTCCGATGCGCGTCTGGCCGAGCTGTGCGGCACCAACGAGGCCGCGGTGCGCGCGCTGCGCCGCGCGCACAAGGTGCGCCCGGTATACAAGCGCGTTGACTCGTGCGCGGCGGAGTTCGCCACCAGCACCGCCTACCTGTACTCGACCTACGAGGACGAGTGCGAGGCCGCGCCCAGCAATCGCGACAAGATCATGATCCTCGGCGGCGGCCCCAACCGCATCGGCCAGGGCATCGAGTTCGACTACTGCTGCGTCCACGCGGCGCTGGCGCTGCGCGAGGACGGCTACGAGACCATCATGGTCAACTGCAATCCGGAGACCGTGTCCACCGACTACGACACCTCCGATCGCCTGTACTTCGAGCCGCTGACCCTGGAAGACGTGCTGGAGATCGTCGAGCTGGAGCAGCCCAAGGGCGTGATCGTGCAGTACGGCGGGCAGACCCCGCTGAAGCTGGCGCGCGCGCTGGAGGCCAACGGCGTGCCGGTGATCGGCACCTCGCCGGACTCGATCGACCTGGCCGAGGACCGCGAGCGCTTCCAGCAGCTGGTCGACAAGCTGGGCCTGAAGCAGCCGCCGAACCGTATCGCCCGCAACGCCGACGAGGCGCTGGTGCTGGCGCGCGAGATCGGCTATCCGCTGGTGGTGCGCCCGAGCTACGTGCTCGGCGGCCGCGCGATGGAAATCGTCTACGGCGAATCCGACCTGGCGCGCTACGTGCGCGACGCAGTCAAGGTCTCCAACGATTCGCCGGTGCTGCTGGATCGCTTCCTCGACAACGCGGTGGAAGTGGACGTGGACATCATCGCCGACCACAGCGGCCAGGTGCTGATCGGCGGCGTGATGGAGCACATCGAGGAAGCCGGCGTGCATTCGGGCGATTCGTCCTGCTCGCTGCCGCCGTACTCGCTGTCGCCGGCGACCCAGACCGAGCTGCGCCGCCAGGTGGTCGAACTGGCCAAGGCGCTGAACGTGGTCGGGCTGATGAACACCCAGTTCGCGGTGCAGGTGAACGATGCTGGCGACGACATCGTCTACCTGCTGGAAGTGAATCCGCGCGCCTCGCGCACCGTGCCGTTCGTGTCCAAGGCGATCGGCGTGCCGCTGGCCAAGATCGCCGCGCGCTGCATGGCCGGCAAGACCCTGGCCGAGCAGGGCGCGCTGAAGGAAATCGTGCCCGACTACTACTCGGTGAAGGAGGCGATCTTCCCGTTCGCCAAGTTCCAGGGCGTCGATCCGATCCTCGGCCCGGAGATGCGTTCCACCGGTGAGGTGATGGGCGTGGGCCGCAGCTTCGGCGCGGCGTTCGCGCGTGCGCAGGAAGCCGGCGGCATCAAGGCGCCGCCGCTGGGCAAGGCCTTCGTGTCGGTGCGCGATCCGGACAAGCAGCGCGTGCTGCCGGTGGCGCAGGCGCTGGTCGAGCGCGGCTACACCCTGGTCGCCACCCGCGGCACCTGCGCCTGGCTGCAGCAGCACGGTCTGCAGTGCGAGCAGGTGAACAAGGTCGCCGAGGGTCGCCCGCACATCGTCGATCTGATCAAGAACGGCGAAATCGTGTATATCGTCAACACCACCGAGGGTCGGGCGGCGATCTCCGACTCGTTCTCGATCCGCCGCGAAGCCCTGCAGCATCGCGTCACTTATTCGACCACGGTCGCCGGCGCGCGAGCGCTGGTGCATTCACTGGAATTCCGCGGCACCGGTCCGGTCTGGGCGCTGCAGGAACTGCACAAGGAGCTGGAAGCGTGAGAGCCCCGATCACCATGCAAGGCGCGCAGCGGTTGCGCGAGGAACTGGATCACCTGAAGTCGGTCAAGCGTCCCGAGGTCATCACCGCGATCGCCGAGGCGCGCGCGCACGGCGACCTCAAGGAGAACGCCGAGTACCACGCCGCGCGCGAGCAGCAGGGCTTCATCGAAGGCCGCATCAAGCAGCTGGAGAGCGAGCTGTCGCACGCCGAGGTCATCGACGTCAGCAAGCTGGCGGTCGGCAGCAAGGTGGTGTTCGGCGCCACCGTGACCCTGGCCGATGTGGAGACCGACGAAGAGAAGCGCTACCAGCTGGTCGGCGATCTCGAAGCGGACATCAAGCTGGGCCTGATCGCGATCTCTTCGCCGCTGGCGCGTGCGCTGATCGGCAAGATGGAAGGCGACAGCGTCAGCATCGACGCCCCGGCCGGACGCCGCGAGTACGAGATCGTCAGCGTCGCCTACGTCGGCTGATCCGATGGCGGTCGCCACCTTGCTGTTGCCGGAGCGGGTCCGCCTGGCCGGCGCCGTGCTGGCCGGCGAGGTGGCGCGCGCGTTCGGCCGCGCCGACCGCACGCAGGCCGCGCCCGGCGGCGAGGCGCAGTTGCGCCGCCATTTCGTGGTGGCGGAAGCATCGCTGCCGGCCGCGGCGCTGACCCGCCAACTGGACGCCGGCGATGCCGGCGACGGCGTGTGGCTGCGCGCCGATCCCGCCTACTTGGTGCCGGACATGCAGGGCGCACGGCTGATGGCGCATGGCGACATGCTGCCGCTCGACGCGGTGGACCTGGACGCGCTGTTGCCGGCGGTGCAGGGCGTGTTCGCCGAGAGCGGGCTGACCCTGGATGCGCCCGATCCGACCCGCTGGTACCTGCGCCTGCCGGCCGACAGTGTGCTGCCTGTGTTCGCGGCACCGGCGCAGGTGCTCGGCGCGGACCTGTTCGATCATCTGCCGCAGGGCGAGGACGCGCGCCGCTGGCGTGCCCTGCTGACCGAAGTACAGATCGTGCTGCACCAGCATCCCTGGAACCGCGAACGCGTCGCCCGCGGCCAACCGGCGATCAACTCGCTGTGGTTCTGGGGCGGCGGCCGCCTGCCGGCCACCGTCGGCACTGCGCATGCGCAGGTGCGCAGCCGCGATCCGCTGTTGCGCGCGCTGGCCCAGGCCGCCGGCGTCGCCGATGCGCAGGCGCCGCGGGTCGATGCGCTGGTCGACCTGCGCCAGTTGCGCGCGCCCGAGCAGTTCGTCGGCGAGGTGGTGCAGCCGCTGCTGCAGGCGCTGCGCGACGGCGAGTTGCAGCAGCTGCAACTGGATTTCGAGGACGGCACCTGTTTCCGCATCGCCCCCGCGCAACGCTGGCGCCTGTGGCGGCGACCGCTGTCGCGCCTGGACGCATGAGTTCGAGCGCGCGCATCGTGCGGCGGACCGCGGCGGCCGCGGCCGGCCCGTGGCACGAGGCGACGTTGCCGCTGTTGCGGCGCATCTATGCCGCGCGCGGCGCCCACGACAGCGGCCTGGCGCAGCCCAAGCTGGCGCAACTGCTGCCGCCGGATGCGCTGAGCGGCATCGACGCCGCCGTGGAATTGCTGGCCGAAGCCATCGCGGCGGGCAAGCGCATCCTGGTGGTCGGCGATTTCGATTGCGACGGCGCCACCGCCTGCGCGGTGGCGGTGCGCGGGCTGCGCCTGCTCGGCGCCGCGCAGGTGCTGCATGCGGTGCCCAACCGCATGGTCCATGGCTACGGGCTGTCGCCGGCGCTGGTCGCGGAACTGGCGCCGTTGCAGCCGGACCTGCTGGTGACGGTGGACCACGGTATCGCCTGCCATGCCGGCGTCGCCGCGGCCAAGGCGCTGGGCTGGCAGGTGCTGGTCACCGACCACCACCTGCCGGGTCCGGCCTTGCCGCCGGCCGACGCCATCGTCGATCCGAACCTGGCCGGCGACGCCTTCCCGAGCAAGATGCTGGCCGGCGTCGGGGTGATCTTCTACGTGCTGCTGGCCTTGCGCCGGCACCTGCGCGCGCAAGGCGCGTTCGCGACGGCACCGCCGGACCTGAGTGTGCTGCTGGACCTGGTCGCGGTCGGCACCGTCGCCGACCTGGTGCCGCTGGATCCCAACAACCGCGCGCTGGTCTCGGCCGGTTTGCGCCGGTTGCAGCGTGGCGAAGGTTGCCTCGGCCTGCGCGCCCTGATCGAGGCCAGCGGCCGCGACCCGGCGCGGCTCAGCGCCAGCGACATCGGCTTCGCCCTGGCACCGCGGCTCAACGCCGCCGGCCGCCTCGAGGACATGGCCCTGGGCATCGAGTTGTTGCTGTGCGAGGACCCGCAACAGGCGCGCACGATCGCCGCGACGCTGGAAGAGATCAACGCCGAGCGCCGCGCCGTGCAGCAGCAGATGACCGACGAGGCCGAAGCGGTGGTGGCGCAGGCGCTGCTGGCCGCGCCCGAGCAGCCGCCGGTGGCGGTGTGCCTGTTCGATGCGCAGTGGCATCCCGGCGTGATCGGCCTGGTCGCCTCGAAGATGAAGGACCGCCTGCACCGGCCGGTGATCGCCTTCGCCCCGGCCGAGCCGGGCAGCACCCAGTTGCGCGGTTCGGCGCGTTCGATTCCCGGCTTCCACATCCGCGACGCGATGGCGGCGGTTGAGGCGCAGCGGCCGGGCCTGATGGAGAAGTTCGGCGGCCATGCCATGGCCGCGGGCCTGAGCCTGCCGCAGGACGCGCTGGCCGAGTTCGAAGAGGTGTTCCGCGCGCATGCGCTGGCCAGCCTGGACGCGGAACTGCTGCAGGCCGAACTGCTCAGCGACGGCGTGCTGGAACCGCACGAACTCGACCACCGCCATGCCGAGGCGCTGCGCCAGGGTGGGCCATGGGGGCAGGGCTTCCCCGAACCGCTGTTCGATGGCGAATTCGAGGTGCTGCAGTGGCGCGTGCTGAAGGAGCGCCACCTCAAGCTGAGCCTGCGCTGTCCTGGCCGCGCCGCGCCCTTGAACGCGATCCATTTCAACGGCTGGCACGGTCGCGAACCGGGCCGCCGCGTGCACATCGCCTATCGGCTGGTCGCCGACGACTACCGCGGCGGCGATGCGGTGCAACTGGTGGTGGAGCACTGTCTGCCGTTGGATGGCTGAGCAGTTGGCGGTCTGACGCTGCGCGTGGTGCCGGACCCTCACCCCAACCCCTCTCCCGGTGGGAGAGGGGCTTTGCTTTCCCTTCTCCCGCCGGGACCATGGCCCCCTTCTTGGGGGAAGGTGGCCCGCAGGGCCGGATGAGGGTAGGGCGCAGCCTCGCGCCGTCTGTTGCATCGCGCCTTGCGCCGCACCCTCACCCCAACCCCTCTCCCGATGGGAGAGGGGCTTTGCTTTCCCTTCTCCCTTCGGGAGAAGGTGCCCCGCAGGGGCGGATGAGGGTACGGGCGCAGCCTCGCGCCGTCTGTTGCATCGCGCCTGTGCCGGACCCTCATCCCAACCCCTCTCCCGGAGGGAGAGGGGCTTTGCTTTCCCTTCTCCCCCGGGAGAAGGTGGCCCGCAGGAGCGGATGAGGGTACGGACGCAGCCTCGCATCGCCAAAGCGCCGCGCCTTGCGCCGCACCCTCACCCCAACCCCTCTCCCGATGGGAGAGGGGCTTGCGCGTCGCCTGAGTCTGGACGCACACACGCAACCCCATCGCGTCACGGCGGACGTTCAAGCCATACCGTCCCAGCAAGGAGCGTTCCATGCCGTCCACCATGCGCAGCAACGTGTGCGTGTTGTTGCTTTCGTTGTCGTTACTCGCCACGGTCCCGGTCGGGGTGCAGTCCGCGCCGCAGCGGCAATTGGTCGCGCCGTTGCTGCACACCGACGCCGGCGAACGTCCGGTCGAACTGCGCTCGGCGACCGTGCGTGCGCATGCCGCCGCTGGCCTAGCCGAAACCACGGTGGAGCTGGAGTTCTTCAATCCCAACGCGCGCGTGCTGGAAGGGCAACTGACGTTCCCGCTGCGCGAGGGGCAGCAGCTCAGCGGTTTCGCCCTGGATGTCGACGGGCAGATGCGCGACGCGGTGCCGGTGCCCAAGGCGCGCGGGCGCCAGGTGTTCGAAGCGGTCGAGCGGCGCGGCGTGGATCCGGGCCTGCTCGAGCAGACCGCCGGCAACCAGTTCCGGCTGCGCGTCTACCCGCTGCCGGCGCATGGCAGCCGCCATGTGCGCCTGGTCTATCGCGAATCGCTACAGCGCACCGCCGCCGGCTGGCAATGGCGCTTGCCGCTGGCGTATGCGGTCGGCGCGCGGTCGCTGCAGGTCGCGCTGAGTACCCAGGCCGCGCCTGATGAACGCGCGGCGACGTCCGGCATGCGGCTGCTGCCGACGGCGGACGGTGGCTACGCCGCGTCCTGGTCCGGCAGCCCGGCGCAGTTGCCGTCGGAGCTGGTGCTGTCGCTGCGCGCGAGCGCCACGCCGCGCGTGGCGACCGGTCTCCACGATGGGCAGCGCTACTTCCAGGCGCTGGTGCCGATCGCCGACCTGCATGGCCCGCGCCCGCTGCCGCAGCGCATCGGCCTGCTCTGGGATGCGTCCGGTTCGGCACGGCAGCGCGACATTCCGGCCGAACTGGCCTTGCTGCAGCGCTATTTCGCCGCGGTCGGCACTGCCCAGGTCGATCTGATCGTGCTGCGCGACCGTGCCGCGGCGCCGCGCAGGTTCCAGGTGCGCAACGGCGACTGGAGCGCCCTGAAGGCGGCGTTGCAGGCCGAGCAGCCCGACGGCGCCAGTGCGCTGGGCGCCTGGCAACCGGCGGCGCACGTGCAGGAGTATCTGTTGTTCAGCGATGGCCTGGGCAACTACGGCGCGCAGACCATGCCGACGCTGGCGCCGGGGCAGCGCCTGTATGCGATCGACTCGGCCGGCGTGCACGCCGATGCCGCGCGCCTGGCGGCGATCGCGGAAGCGCGCGGCGGACGCGCGATCGCATTGCAGGGCCTGCCGGGCGTGCAACTGGCCAGCGAGCGGCTGTTGCGGCGTGGCGGCGAACTGGTCGCGCTGGACGGTAGCCACGTTGCCGATCTGGTCGCCGATTCGCGCGACGCCGACGATGGTTACCTGCGCATCGCCGGGCGACTGCTCGGCGCCGATGCGACGCTGCACCTGGAGATCGCCACCGCCGCCAGCACCCGACGCCTGAGTTTGCCGTTGCGCGAGGCGGAGGAAGTTCCAGGCGACCTGGTGCCGGGCGCCTGGGCGCGGGCCATGCTGCGCAGTCTGTCCGCCGATCCGCAGGGATCGGCCGCGCGCCGCCAGGCGCTGGCGACGCGCTTCGGGCTGGTCAGCGCCGACACCTCGTTGCTGGTGCTGGAGAATGCCGACGACTACGCCCGCTATGGCATCCCGGCGCCCCCGGCGCTGCGTGCGGCGGTTGCGGGTGCGCAGGTGCGGCAGCAGAAGCTGCAGGACGACACGCGCAAGCGACGCATCGACGCGATCGCCGACGCGTTCGCGCAGCGTGTCGCCTGGTGGCAGCGGCGCTTTCCCAAGGACGCGCCGCCAATGGCGATCGCCGCCGCTGACACTGCCGACCAGCGCATGCAGGCCCCGTCGGGCCCGCAACGGTCCATGGCCCTCGCAGCGCCTGCGCCGATGCCCGCTGCCGCGCCTGCACTCGCGCCGCTGGAACTGGACATCGTCGGCGGTTCGTCCAGCGCACCCAGCGACGCGGCCGCGTCGGCGACTGCGCGCGAGCGTGTGGCGGCTCCGGCCACGATCTCCCTGGCCGTGCAGCCCTGGCAGCCGGATTCGCCGTATGCGCGGCGCCTGCGTGCGGCCGCGGCGGACGCGGTGTATCCGCTGTATCTGGGCGAACGCGCGGCGCACGCCGACAGCGTGGCGTTCTACCTGGACGTGGCCGATGTGCTGTTCGAGCGCGGCCAGCGCGACCTGGCCCTGCGGGTGCTCTCCAACCTGGCCGAGCTGCAACTGGAAAATCGCCACGTGCTGCGCGTGCTCGGCTACCGGCTGCTGCAGGCCGGTCGCGCCGACCTGGCGGTGCCGGTGTTCGAGCAGGTGCTGCGGCTGGGCGAAGAGGAGCCGCAGAGTTTCCGCGACCTGGGCCTGGCCTATGCCGCGCGCGGCGACGCGCAGGCGGCGATCGCACAGCTGTACCAGGTGGTGGTGCGCGACTGGGACACGCGCTTCGACGGGGTGAGCATGATCGCGCTCAACGAACTGAACGCGATCGTGGCGCGGGCGCCGCGGCCGCTGGACACCGGCTTCGTCGACCCACGGCTGCTGCGCAATCTGCCGCTGGACCTGCGCGTGGTGCTGAACTGGGACAGCGACAACAGCGACATGGACCTGTGGGTGACCGACCCCAATGGCGAGCGCTGCTTTTACGGAAACCGCGCGACCTACCAGGGCGGCCAGCTGTCGCCGGACTTCACCGGCGGCTACGGGCCGGAGGAGTTCTCGCTGCGCACCGCCAAGCCCGGCAAGTACAAGGTGGAAGCGAACTTCTTCGGCGAGCGCCAGCCGCTGGTCACCGGTGCCACCACCTTGCATCTGCAACTGAGCACGGGCTGGGGTACGGCCGCGCAGCGCGACCAGCAGGTGACGCTGCGCCTGGCCGAGCGCAAGGAAACGGTGCTGGTCGGCGAGTTCGAGGTGCGCTGATCCGCCCAAGGCGCGCCGGTGCGGTCATGCCGGCGCGCTACACTTCGACCATGTCCGATCCGTCCGGCGCCAGCGCCTATTCCCGTTTCCAGCCCTGGCGCCGCAGCTTCGAAATCGGCTTCTGGGTCGCGCTCACCCTGATCAACGCCATCGCCAACAGCGTCACGGTGTTGATCGACATCCGCACCACCGGGCTGCATTTCGCCGCATGGGAGCCGGTGGTCTGGGAGTGGTCCAGCCAACTGATGTTCCTGCTGATCGTGCCGTTGGTGGTGCTGCTGACCCGGCGCTACCCGCTGCACTGGGACACCTGGCGGCGCCGGCTGCCGGGCTACCTGCTGGGCAGCGTGGCATTGTCGGTGCTGCACGTGGTGGGCATGGTCGCCCTGCGCAGCCTGGTCTACCGCCTGCAGGGCCAGCAGTACGACTTCGGGCCGTGGCCGCAGGGGCTGGCCTACGAATACCTCAAGGACGTGCGCAGCCTGGCCTCGATCGCGCTGTGCGTGGAGATGTACCGGTTCCTGTTGCGGCGCTGGCAGGGCGAGGCGGCGCTGCTCGGCGCGCCCGACGCCGGCCCGCCGGTGGGCTCGCTGGAACGGCCGGAGCGCTTCCTGGTGCGCAAGCTGGGCCGCGATTTCCTGGTCGCCGCGGCCGACATCGAGTGGCTGCAGGCCGCCGGCAACTACGTCAACCTGCGCGTGCGCGGCCACGACTACCCGCTGCGCAGCACCATGGCCGCGATCGAGGCGCGGCTGGACCCGGCGCGGTTCGTGCGCATCCACCGCAGCTACATCGTCAACCTGGCCAGCGTGGTCTCGATCGAGCCGCTGGAGGCGGGCGAGGCGCGGGTGCACCTGCGCGACGGTAGCCAGGTGCCGTGCAGCCGCCGCTACCGCGCCGCGCTGCGCGTGGCGGCCGGGGAGGGCGAGGCGGCGACCGTCGAGTAGTCCGGCGGCGCTGTGGCGCGGCGGCCGGAATTGCTAGAATCGCGCTCTTGTCTGCCGGAAACGCCGCAATGATCGAACTCAATCCGATTCGCCACCGCATCGCCGATCTGTCCGATCGGGTGCTGTCGCTACGGGGGTTTCTTTGACTACGACGCCAAGAAGGAGCGTCTAGAGGAAGTCACCCGGGAGCTGGAAAGCCCCGACGTCTGGAACGACCCCGAGCGCGCCCAGGGTCTGGGCCGTGAACGCGCCAGCCTGGAGAAGACCGTCGGCGGCATCGCCAGCGTGCTCGATGGCCTGAACGAGTCGCTGGAATTCCTGGAACTGGCCGAGAGCGAGAACGACGAGGCCACCGCGCAGGCGGTGCTGGCCGACGTCGACCGCTTCCAGGCGCAGGTGGAGAAGCTGGAGTTCCAGCGCATGTTCTCCGGGCAGATGGACGCCAGCAACGCCTTCGTCGACATCCAGGCCGGCGCCGGCGGCACCGAGGCCCAGGACTGGGCCGAGATCCTGCTGCGCATGTACCTGCGCTGGTGCGAGTCGCGCGGCTGGAAGACCGAGCTGATGGAAGTCTCCGGCGGCGAAGTGGCCGGGATCAAGTCCGCCACGCTGCGCGTGGAGGGCGACTTCGCCTACGGCTGGCTGAAGACCGAGACCGGCGTGCACCGGCTGGTGCGCAAGTCGCCGTTCGACTCGGACAACCGCCGCCACACCAGCTTCACCTCGGTGTTCGTGTCGCCGGAAGTGGACGACAACATCGACATCGACATCAATCCGGCCGATCTGAAGACCGACGTGTACCGGTCCTCCGGCGCGGGTGGCCAGCACGTCAACAAGACCGAGTCGGCGGTGCGCATCACCCACGTGCCCACCGGCATCGTGGTGGCCTGCCAGACCGGGCGCAGCCAGCACCAGAACCGCGACAACGCGATGAAGATGCTGGCCGCCAAGCTGTACGAGCTGGAGATCCAGAAGCGCAACGCCGAACGCGATGCGGTGGAGGCGACCAAGTCCGACATCGGCTGGGGCAGCCAGATCCGCAACTACGTGCTCGACCAGAGCCGGATCAAGGACCTGCGCACCGGCGTGGAGCGCTCGGACACCCAGAAGGTGCTCGACGGCGACCTGGACGAGTTCGTCGAGGCCAGCCTCAAGTCCGGCCTGGAAGCCGGCGCGAAACGCAGCGACGCCTGAACCGGCGGCCTCCGTCCTGGCGACGGAGGCCGTGCGGCGGCACACGGCCCGCCGGCTGGTGCATTCTTTCCCTTCCTCACGCATCCCCCATCCCATGACCGAGCAGACCCCCGCGCCGTCCCTTCCCGTCGACGAGAACAGCCTCATCGCCGAACGGCGCGCCAAACTCGCCGCGCTGCGCGCGCAGGGCGTGGCCTATCCGAACGATTTCCGCCGCAGCGACTTCGCCGGCGATCTGCAGGCCGAGTTCGCCGACACCGAGCGCTGGACCGCCGAGGCGCTGGAGGCCCAGGGCCGCAGCCTGCGCCTGGCCGGGCGCCTGCTGGCCAAGCGGGTGATGGGCAAGGCCAGCTTCGTGCAACTGCAGGACGAGTCCGGGCGCATCCAGCTGTTCCTGCAGGCCAACGCCCTGGGCGAGGCCTACGACGCCTTCAAGGGCTGGGACATCGGCGACATCATCGGCGTGGAGGGCGGGCTGACCCGCACCAAGACCGGCGAGCTGTCGGTCAAGGCCAC
This sequence comes from Xanthomonas sp. LMG 12461, assembly GCF_009192935.1. Taxonomy (NCBI): domain Bacteria; kingdom Pseudomonadati; phylum Pseudomonadota; class Gammaproteobacteria; order Lysobacterales; family Lysobacteraceae; genus Xanthomonas; species Xanthomonas sp. LMG 12461. The sequence goes on along the minus strand of NZ_NQYT01000021.1, from coordinate 40,954 downwards.
TGGCCTGCGACTGCTGACCAAGGCGCTGCGGCCGCTGCCGGACAAGTGGCACGGCCTGTCCGACGTGGAGCAGCGCTACCGCCAGCGCTACGTGGACCTGATCGTGTCGCCGGAGGCGCGCGAGGTGTTCGTCAAGCGCTCCAAGATCATCCGCGCCATGCGCGCCTGGCTGGACGCGCGCCGCTTCCTGGAAGTGGAGACGCCGATGATGCATTACATCCCCGGCGGTGCCACCGCCAAGCCGTTCACCACCCACCACAACGCCCTGGACCTGGACCTGTACCTGCGGGTGGCCCCGGAGCTGTACCTGAAGCGCCTGGTGGTCGGCGGCCTGGAACGGGTCTACGAAATCAACCGCAATTTCCGCAACGAAGGCGTCAGCACCCGGCACAATCCGGAATTCACCATGATGGAGCTGTACGAGGCCTACGCCACGTACCACGAGGTGATGGACCTGACCGAGAACGTCATCCGCGACGTCGCCCGCGAGGTGCTGGGCACCACCCAGGTGCACTGGGACGGCGCCGACATCGACCTGGCGCCGGCGTTCCGCCGCTGGCGCATGGACGAGGCGGTGCGCCACCACAACCCGGAGATCAGCGCCGCCGACTGCACCGACCGCGAGGCCCTGCTGCGCCATTGCGAGCGGCTGAAGATCCGCACCAAGCCGTCCTACGGCTGGGGCAAGCTGCTGTTGGAGATCTTCGAGGCCACGGTCGAGCACACCCTGATCCAGCCGACCTTCATCACCGACCACCCGGTCGAGGTGTCGCCGCTGGCCCGCTCCAGCGACACCGAGCCGGGCTACACCGACCGCTTCGAGCTGTTCATCAACGGCAAGGAAATCGCCAACGGCTTCTCCGAGCTCAACGACCCGGAAGACCAGGCGGCGCGGTTCCAGGCCCAGGTGGCGGCGAAGGAGGGGGGCGACGACGAGGCCATGCACTTCGACGCCGACTACATCCGGGCGCTGGAAGTGGGGCTGCCGCCGACCGGCGGCCTGGGCATCGGCATCGACCGACTGGTAATGTTGCTCACCGGCAGCAGCTCGATCCGTGACGTGCTGCTGTTTCCGTACATGCGTCCGGAGGCTTAACCTAGCCGCGGACGAGGTGGCGCGGTTCTTGCACCAGGCGTTGCACGCAAAAGGAAGTGAGGTGGACGGGCCGGGGTGAGTCAGCGTCGGCGCGTTCCCGTTGTCGTCTCAGCAGCCCGCGCAGATGCGACGGGCGGAGGATTGCAGATGCATGATGCCAGCATGAGCCTCTCCGGCGCGTCCTCGAACGGGGACCGTCTCCACTGGGCGGACGGAAGCGACAATCGTTTGAACATCGTCATCGTCGACGATCAGACCTCCGCGCGGACGATGCTGCGGCATGTCATCGAGGACATCGCCCCGGAACTGACCGTGCGCGACTTCGGCGACTCGCAGGCCGCGCTGGCCTGGTGCGAGGCCGGCAAGGTCGACCTGTTGCTGCTCGACTACCGCATGCCGGGCATGGACGGGCTGGAGTTCGCGCGGCGCCTGCGCCGGCTGCCCAAGCACCGCGACATCCCGATCATCCTGATCACCGTGGTCGGCGACGAGCCGATCCGCCAGGCGGCGCTGGAAGCGGGGGTGATCGACTTCCTGGTCAAGCCGATCCGCCCGCGCGAGCTGCGCGCGCGTTGCCACAACCTGCTGCAGCTGCGGCTGCAGAGCGAGAACATCAAGCAGCGCGCGATGTCGCTGGAGCAGCGCCTGCTGGCCAGCATGCGCGAGGTCGAGGAACGCGAGCGCGAGACCCTGTCGCGGCTGGCGCGGGCTATCGAGTACCGCGACGTCGGTACCAGCGCCTACCTGGAACGCATGGCGCACGTGGCCGGGCTGATCGCCGAGCAACTGGGCCTGTCCGAGGACGAGGTGCGGGTCATCGAGATGGCCGCGAGCCTGCACGACATGGGCAAGATCGCCATTCCCGACGCGGTGCTGCTCAAGCCGGGCAAGCTCAACGAGGACGAGATGGCGGTGATGCGCATGCACCCGCGCATCGGCTACGAACTGCTCAGCGGCAGCCAGAACCGTTTCATCCAGGTCGGCGCGCTGATCGCCCTGCGCCACCATGAGCGCTACGACGGCAGCGGCTACCCGGACGGCCTGGTCGGCGAGGCGATTCCGCTGGAAGCGCGGATCGTGGCGGTCGCCGACGTATTCGACGCGCTGATCTCGCCGCGCCCCTACAAGGAAGCCTGGACCATGGATGCGACGCTGGCCTATCTCTACGCCCAGCGCGGCCGCCTGTTCGACCCGCGCTGCGTGGACGCGCTGTTCCGCGGCCGCGAGCAGCTGCAGGTGATCTGCGAGAAATTCTCCACCGCCTCGGCGCGACCAGGAGTCTGACATGACCTCGGCGATCACGTGGGTGCGGCAACGGTTCGCGGAGCGCAAGGATACCGAGCATGCGCAGGCCCTGGTGCGGATCGTCCTGATCTCCATCATCCTGAGCTACGTGCTGCTTCCGGGCCCGCGGGCGACCTTGCCGATGCGCGAGTATTTGAACGTGGTCGCCGTGGTGTCCTCCGGTCTGGTGCTGTCGCTGGGCGTGCTGGCCTGGCTGCTGTGGCGGCCGGAGCGTTGCGACACGCGACGGATCATCGGCATGATCGCCGACTACGGCCTGATCGCCGCGGCCATGATCGGCATGGGCGAGCCGCTGGCCTGGATGTACGTCGTGGTGCTGTGGGTGACGGTCGGCAACGGTTTGCGCTACGGCAACCGGTATCTGTATCTGGCGGTGGCCATGGGGGTGACCAGCTTCGGCACCACCGTGCTGGTGACACCCTACTGGCGTAACAACCTTGGGCTGGGGATCGGTCTGGTCGTCGGCCTGCTGGCGGTGCCGCTCTATCTGTCTGGGCTGCTGCGGCAATTGACCCAGGCGACCAAGGAAGCGCAGCGCGCCAACGAGGCGAAGAGCCGCTTTCTGGCCAACATGAGCCACGAGTTCCGCACGCCGCTCAATGGCCTCTCGGGCATGACCGAGGTGCTGTCGACAACCAGGCTCGATGCCGAGCAGCGCGAGTGCGTCAGCACCATCCAGGCCTCTGCCAAGAGCCTGCTCTCGCTGGTCGAAGAGGTGCTGGACATCTCCGCCATCGAGGCCGGAAAGGTCCGCGTCGACAAGAGCGCCTTCTCGCTGCGCGAGACCGTGGAGCAGATCGGGCTGATCCTGCAGCCGCAGGCGCGGGCCAAGGCGATCGGCTATTTCGTCGACATCGCTGCCGAAGCGCCGAACCATCTGCTGGGCGACGCGGGTCACCTGCGCCAGGTGCTGCTGAATCTGGCCGGGAACGCGATCAAGTTCACCGATTCCGGTCGCGTCGACGTGCGGGTCAAGCTGCTGCGCAGCGACGCGGAGCGGACGTGGCTGAGTTTCGATATTGTCGATACCGGTATCGGGGTGCCGGAATCGATGCGATCGCGGTTGTTCGATGCGTTCGAGCAGGCGGATGTGGGGCTGGCCCGGCGCTACGAGGGCACCGGGCTAGGGACCACGATCGCCAAAGGCCTGGTGGAATCGATGGGCGGCAGTATCGGTTATCAGGAGAACCTGCCGCGCGGCAGCCGGTTCTGGTTCGATCTGCCTTTCGAGATCGCCGCGAGCAGCGTCGAGGAAGCGCCGGAAACGGAAGCGGCTGCCGCCGAACATCCCGAGGAAAACGGTCAGCCCGGGAACGTCATCGCCTTTTCCGATCCCTTCCTGCGCCACCGTGCACGCATCCGCAGCATGCGCATTCTGGTGGCCGACGATCATGCCGCCAATCGCATGGTGCTGCAGCGACTGCTGCAGAAGGCCGGTCACCGTCCGATCTGCGTCGAAGGGGCCGAATCGGTGCTGGACGCCTTGGCGGAGAGCGAGTTCGACGGGGTCATCGTCGATCTGCACATGCCGGGCATGAGCGGATTGGACATGCTGAAGCAGTTGCGGATCATGCAGGCTGGCGGCCCGCGAACGCCTGTGGTGGTGCTCAGCGCGGACGTCACGCCCGATGCGATCCAGCGTTGCGAGCAGGCCGGTGCGCACACGTTCCTGGCCAAGCCGGTGGTGGCCAGCCGTTTGCTGGATACCCTGGCCGACATCGCGGTGGAAGGACGTCTGCGCGGTTCGGGCGAGGCTCAGGTCAGGCAGTTGAGTGCCAGCGCCGAAGGGGTGCTGGATTCCTCTGTGCTCGACGAACTGGCCGGGCTGGGCATGGGCGAGGGATTCGAGCGCGAGTTCATTTCGCAGTGCCTCAACGACGCCGAAGGCTGTCTGGGCGGCATGCAGATCGCAGGTGACGCGGAGCATTGGGAGCGCCTGCGCGAACATGCCCACGCGATCAAGGGCGTGGCGAGCAATCTGGGCCTGATCCGGTTGGCCAGCCTCGGTGGCGAACTGATGCAGATGGCGGAATGGCAGATGCGCAGCGAATGGCGCTCCCGATTGATGGCACTCAATGCCAGTCTGACCGAGGGCAGGGAAGTACTCGAGGCGCGCGCGCGCCGCAGCGCGAGTTCCGAAGAGAACGAGCTGCGCTGACGCCCGCAGTAGGGCCCGGGCATGGCACCGGGCCGACCACTGATCGCAGACCGCTGACGTCTTGCCCTAGGCTGCGACGTCCCGCGCACGCCGGGTCTGCGCGCGTACCAGCCGATCCATCGTGCGCAGCGATTTCTCGTCCAACGCCAACGCGGAGTCGACCCAGATGTCGGTGATCGCCTGCAGTTCCTGCAGCGTCACGGGTTGCGCCAGATTGCGCACGGCGTTCATCGCCAGGTACGACTGCGGGTTGCGGCGCTGGTCGTGGATGAGTTGCTTCACGCGGTCGATGCCCTGATTCCGCGGGACCAGCACATCGACGATGCCCATCGCATGCATCTGCTCGCTGCTGTAGAGGTCGGCGCTCAGAATGATCCGTTCGGCGACATGCGGAGCGACGCGCTTGCACAGGAACGAATAAGCGCCCATGCCGGGAATCAGCCCGAAAATCGCCTCGGGCAAGCCCATGGTGACGCCTTCCTCCGCAACGATGGTGTGGCAGGCCAACGCCATCTCAAGCCCCCCGCCCAGCGTATCGCCTTGCAGCAGAGCGATGGTGCGCACATCGCCCGACAGGCCGCGATGCAGTTGGTGGACGCCGCTGACGCAGCGATAGGCGTAGTCGAGCAGTTGCGCACGGTCCTTGCGGCGGATGAGGTCGGAAAAAAGCGCGAGATCGCCGCCGAGGTTGAAGACATTGGCGTCCGAGGCGATGACCAGATGCTGCAGCGCGCTCTTCCTGGGCGCCTGCGATCGCGTCGTCATGACCTCCAGCGCTGCCAGGACGTCATCGAGCATCTGGCTATGGAAGCAGGGACGCGTTCCGAGTTGCGGATTCGCATGCATGTACAGCCAATGGCTATCGTCGTCGCCGTCCGCATCGATGCGGATGCTGGAGTAGGCGCGGGTACGGGGCAGCGTGTCGATCGTGCTCATGGCGGGCTCTCGGAAAGACGCCCGCGGAGATGGCGTGGCGCAGCGGGCGAGTGCGTTTCCACCCGGCGGATGCTACACCCGGGTGCCGCGGCCGGAACTCGCCCCGCCAGCGCCTGCACGGGCGCCGCGTGGGCGCCCGTCGGACCTGCTTATTGCGGCGGCGCGTCGCGCAGTTCGCGCCGCAGGATCTTGCCCACGTTGGTCTTGGGCAACTCCTTGCGGAACTCGACGATGCGCGGATGCTTGTAGCCGGTGAGGTTGGCGCGGGCGTGCGCCTTCACCTCGTCGGCGGTCAGGTTGGGGTCCTTCTTCACGATCACCACCTTGACCGCTTCGCCGGATTTTTCGTCCGGCACGCCGACCGCGGCCACTTCCAGCACGCCCGGCATCATCGCGATGACGTCCTCGACCTCGTTCGGATACACGTTGAAGCCGGACACCAGGATCATGTCCTTCTTGCGGTCCACGATGTAGAAGAAGCCCTGCGGATCCATCCGCGCCATGTCGCCGGTGTGCAGCCAGCCGTCGGCATCGATGGCGCTGGCGGTTTCCTCCGGACGGCGCCAATAGCCCTTCATCACCTGCGGCCCGCGGATGCACAGCTCGCCGACCTCGCCATGGGCGAGGACCTGGCCCTGGTCGTCCTTGACGCAGGCGTCGGTGGACGGGATCGGCAGGCCGATCGCGCCGTTGTATTCGGTCAGGGTCAGCGGGTTGATGCAGGCCGCCGGCGAGGTCTCGGTGAGGCCGTAGGCTTCGACCAGGGTGACCCCGGTGACCTGCTTCCAGCGTTCGGCCACCGCGCGTTGCACCGCCATGCCGCCGCCGAGGGTGAACTTCAGCGAAGAGAAATCCACCTTGTCGAAGCCGGGGGTGTTGAGCAGGCCGTTGAACAGGGTGTTGACGCCGGTGAAGGCGGTGAAGCGGGTCTTCTGCAGCTCCTTGACGAAGCCCGGCATGTCGCGCGGATTGCTGATCAGGTGGTTGAGTCCGCCGAGCTTCATGAAGACCAGCCCGTTCGCGGTCAGCGCGAAGATGTGGTACAGCGGCAGCGCGGTGATGATGACTTCCTTGCCTTCCTCCAGCTTGCCGGTCGCCGAGATCCAGGCGCCGGCCTGCAGCATGTTGGCGACCAGGTTGCGGTGGGTCAGCATGGCGCCCTTGGCCACGCCGGTGGTGCCGCCGGTGTACTGCAGGAAGGCGATGTCGTCCGGTTCGATGTCGATCTGAGGCAGCGTGTGCAGGCGGCCCAGGGTCAGCGCGTCGCGGAAGCGGATCGCGTTGGGGATGTCGTAGTCCGGCACCAGCTTCTTGACGTACTTCAGCACGAAGTTGACCAGCGGGCCCTTGGGGAAGCCCAGCATGTCGCCCAAGCCGGTGGTGATGACCTGTTTGACGGGGGTATCGGCGATCACTTCCTGCACGGTGGTACCGAAGTTGTCGATCACCACCAGGGCGCTGGCGCCGGAGTCGATCAGCTGGTGGCGCAGTTCGCGCGGGGTGTACAGCGGATTGACGTTGACCACGGTCATGCCGGCCAGCAGCACGCCGAAGGTGGCGATGGGGTACTGCAGGCAGTTGGGCATCATCAGGGCGACGCGGTCGCCTTTCTTGAGCTGCAGTTCGCCCAGCAGGTAGCCGGCGAATTGCCGGGCCAGTTCGCCGGCCTCGCGGTAGGTCAGGGTCTTGCCGAAGTTGCAGTAGGCGGGGCGGTCTCCGAACTTGGCCACGGAGCTTTCGAACACCGCGGCGACGGAGCGGTACTCGTCGACGTTGATGTCGGCGCCAACGCCGGCCGGATAACTCTGCAACCACGGACGATCCAGACTCATATTCCCCCTCCAGGAAACGTAGTGATGTGTGCGGCGCGGACAGTATCCATCAGAACCGACGACAGCAGCATACCGTTCCGTAGGGCAAAGGCGAACAGGGCAGGGCCGCAGGCTGCGGCGCCGCGTCGGCGGCGCGCGGCCACCACTGGCGCGCGCGCGTGGGCGGTGCCGGCCCGAGCAATGCTGCCACGCGCAGCCCGGCGGCAGCGCCACCGCGGGTTAGGTCCGGCTCAGCGCGTGCGGCGCACCGGTGCGCCATCGGCGACGTAGTACGGCGCGGTGCTGCGTGGCAGCGCCTGGCGGCCGCGGATGCGGTCGGCCAGCTTCTCGGCGATCATGATCGTCGGCGCGTTGAGATTGCCGGTCACCACCTGCGGCATGATCGAGGCATCGACGATGCGCAGGCCTTCGAGGCCGTGCACGCGTCCCTGGCCGTCCACCACCGCCATCGGATCGTCGGCGTGGCCCATCTTGTTCGAGCACGACGGGTGGTAGGCGGTCTCTGCGTGTTCGCGCACGAACGCGTCGATCTGCGCGTCGCTGCGCAGTTCGCTCCCCGGCGAGATCTCGCGGCCGCTGTACGCCGCCAGCGCCGGCTGCGCGAAGATCTCGCGGGTGATCCGCACCGCGGCGCGGAACTCGCGCCAGTCCTGTTCGTGCGACATGTAGTTGAACAGGATGCTCGGATGCTGACGCGGGTCCTTGGAGACGATGTGGATGCGGCCGCGGCTGGGCGAGCGCATCGACCCCACGTGCATCTGGAAGCTGTGCGTCTTGATCGGGTTGGAGCCGTTGTAATTGATCGCCACCGGCAGGAAGTGGTACTGCAGGTTCGGCCAGGCGAAGTCCTCGTGGCTGCGGATGAAGCCGCCGGCCTCGAACTGATTGCTGGCGCCGATGCCGGTGCCCAGGAACAGCCATTGCGCACCGATCGCCGGCTGGTTGTACAGCTTCAGCGCCGGTGCCAGCGACACCGGCTGCCTGCATTCGTACTGCAGGTACATTTCCAGGTGATCCTGCAGGTTGGCGCCGACGCCGGGCAGGTGGTGGACCAGCTCGATGTCCAGCCCGCGCAACAGGTCGGCCGGGCCGACGCCGGAGCGCTGCAGGATCTGCGGCGAGGCGATGGCGCCGCCGCACAGCAGCACTTCGCGGCGGGCGGTGGCGTGCTGCAGCACGTCGTTGCGCAGCCACTGCACGCCGATGGCACGTTTGCCGGAGAACAGGATGCGGTCGGTCAGCGCGTGGGTGACGATGGTCAGGTTCGGCCGCGATCTGGCCAGATCCAGGTAGCCGCGTGCGGTGCTGGAGCGGCGCCCGTGCGGCGTCACCGTGCGGTCCATCGGGCCGAAGCCTTCCTGCTGGTAGCCGTTGAGGTCGTCGGTGCGCGGGTAGCCGGCCTGCACGCCGGCTTCGATCATCGCCGCGAACAGGGGGTTGTTGCCGGACTTGGGCGTGGTCACGCGCAGCGGACCGTCGCCGCCGTGGTAGTCGTTGGCACCGATGTCGCGGGTTTCGGCCTTGCGGAAATAGGGCAGGCAGTCCAGGTAGGTCCAGTCTTCCAGGCCCGGCATGCCGGCCCAGTTGTCGTAGTCCATCGCGTTGCCGCGGATGTAGCACATGCCGTTGATCAACGAGGAGCCGCCCAGGCCCTTGCCGCGGCCGCAGTCCATGCGGCGGTGGTTCATGAACGGCTCCGGGTCGGTCTTGTACGCCCAGTTGTAGCGCCGGCCCTGCAGCGGGAAGGCCAGCGCGGCCGGCATCTGGGTGCGGAAGTCGAGGCGGTAGTCGGGGCCGCCGGCTTCCAGCAACAGCACGCTGACATCGGCATCCTCGGTCAGCCGCGTGGCCAGCACGTTGCCGGCCGAGCCGGCGCCGATGATGATGTAGTCGTACGCTTGGGCAGTCTTCATGACGGTTCTCCAGCAGGCCGGGGCGCGCTGCGCGCAGGCGTCCCGGCGGAAGGTCGGATCGGCGCGTCGGCCGGACGAGGGGGGCGCGGCTCAGAACACGCTGGCGTAGTCGCCCAGTTCGACCTGCACCGACTTGACGCGGGTGTAGTGGGCCAGGGTCGAGAGGCCGTTCTCGCGGCCGACGCCCGATTCCTTGTAGCCGCCGACCGGCATTTCGGCCGGCGATTCGCCCCAGGTGTTGATCCAGCAGATGCCGGCTTCCAGGCGGTGGATGATGCGGTGGGCGCGGCTGATGTCCTTGCTGACCACGCCGGCGGCCAGGCCGAAGCTGGTGGCGTTGGCGCGGCGGATCGCCTCTTCCTCGTCGTCGTAGGCGAGCAGGCTCATCACCGGCCCGAAGATCTCTTCCCTGACGATGCGCATGTCGTCGCGGCAGTCGGAGAACACGGTCGGCAGCACGTAGGCACCGTCGGCCAGCGCGCCTGCGCTGGCGCGGCCGCCGCCGATCAGCAGGCGCGCGCCTTCGGCCTTGCCGCTGTCGATGTAGCGCAGCACATTCTCCATGTGCGCAAAGCTGGTCAGCGGGCCGAAGTTGGTGGCGGCCGCCATCGGGTCGCCGATGCGGATGCGCTGCACGCGCTCGACCAGCGCCGCCTCGAACGCGGCCAGCATGCGGCGCGGCACGAACACGCGGGTGCCGTTGGTGCAGACCTGGCCGGAGCTGAAGAAGTTGGCCATCACCGCGATGTCGGCGGCGCGGTCCAGGTCGGCGTCGTCGCAGATCAGCAACGGCGACTTGCCGCCCAGTTCCATGGTCACTTCCTTCAGCGAGGAGGCGGCCGCGGCGGCCATCACCTTCTTGCCGGTGGCCACGCCGCCGGTGAAGGAGATCTTCTCGATCGCCGGATGCTCGGTCAGCCAGTTGCCGATCTCGCGGCCCGGGCCCTGCACCACGTTGAACACGCCGTCCGGCACGCCGGCCTCGGTGTAGAGCTTGGCCAGCTCCAGCACGCTCAGCGGGGTGACTTCGGACGGCTTGAACACCATCGCGTTGCCCGCGGCCAGCGCCGGGGCCGATTTCCACAGGGCGATCTGGATCGGATAGTTCCAGGCACCGATGCCGGCGACCACGCCCAGCGGCTCGCGGCGGGTGTAGAAGAAGCTCGATGCGCGCAGCGGCAACTGGATGCCTTCGATCGCGGTGGCCAGGCCGGCGTAGTACTCCAGGACGTCGGCGCCGGTGACGATGTCCACGCTGGTGGTCTCGCTCAGCGCCTTGCCGGTGTCCAGGGTTTCCAGCCGGGCCAGGGCGTCGTTGCGCGCGCGCAGCAGATCCACGGCGCGGCGCAGGATGCGCGAGCGCTCCATCGCGGTCATCGCGGCCCAGACCTTCTGGCCTGCGGCCGCGCTCTGCACGGCGCGCTCGACGTCGGCCTGGCTGGCGATCTGCACCTCGGCCAGGACCTGGCCGTTGGCCGGATTGACGGTCTGGAAGGTCCTGCCGCTGCTGGCATCGACCAGGCGACCGTGGATGTAGAGCTGTTGGACGGGAAGGGCGGTCATGGGGGCTCCTGGAAAGGCGGTGGGCGCGGCAGGCGCGCGTCAGGGCGTGTCGGCCCGCAGTTGGAAGTCGATGTATTCGTAGGCGATGCGCTGCGCCTTGCCGGTATCGAAGGCGGCGCCGACCAGGCTGCCGCGCAACCACAGGCCGTCGATCATCGCGGCCAGCCCGCGCGCGGACTGGCGCGCCTGCGCCCGCGGCAGCGCCCGGTTGAACTGATGGCACAGGTTGGAGAACAGGCGCTGATCGTTGGCCCGCTGCAGCCGCGCCAGTTCCGGCTGGTGCATGCTCGCGGCCCAGAAGGTCAGCCAGACGCGCATGGCCGCGCCGTTGACCTGGCTGTCGTCGAAATTGCCATCGACGATGGCGCGCAGTTGCGCACGCGGGGTTTCCTCGGACGCGCCGCGGCAGCGCGACACCGCGGCGCGCAGATCGCGCAGGATCTGCCGCATCGCGGCATTGAGCAGGCCGTCCTTGTCGCCGAAGTAGTGGGCGACGATGCCGCTGGAAAGCCCGGCCTTCCTGGCGATGGTGGCGACGGTCGCATCGGCCATGCCGATCTCGTCGATGGTCTGGAAAGTGGCACGGATCAGCTGCTCGCGGCGGATCGGTTCCACGCCTTTCTTGGGCATCGCGGCTCCACGGTCTTCGATCCCACGGGATCGGCTGGCGGCCATTATGCTTTTTATTGATTGAACGTTCAATCAATAAACCATACGATGCACCCGCCCCCACGCCATGGGCCCGGTTTCCGGTCCGGCCTTGCCCATGCGCCCATCCGGACCGATGAGACAACTGCATGTCTTTCCAGGCTCCTCCCAAGCGCTCGGCCCTGCGCCTGAATCGCTTCGTGTTCTTCAGCGCATCGCTGTCCATCGGCGTGCTCGGGCTGCTCACCGCGCTCTTCCCCGAGGCCAGCGAACACTGGCTGCAATGGGCGCAGGCCGGGGTGTCGGCCGGTTTCGGCTGGTGGTACATGGTGTTGATCGTGGCGTGCCTGGGGTTCGTGCTGTGGCTGGCGGCTTCGCCGTACGGGCGCATCCGCCTGGGCCGCAACGACGAAGTGCCGGCGTTCGGCTACGTGGCCTGGGTGTCGATGCTGTTTTCCGCCGGTATCGGCATCGCGCTGCTGTACTACGGTGCCTACGAGCCGCTGGATCATTTCCTGAGCCCGCCCGGACAGCCTGGCGGCACCGCGGCGGCCGCGCGCGAGGCGCTGGTGCTGACCTTTCTGCACTGGGGGCTGCACGGCTGGGCGCTGTACGCGCTGGTGGGCGTGGCGCTGGGGTATTTCGCCTATCGCCGCAACCTGCCGCTGGCGTTGCGCTCGGCATTGCAGCCGGTCTTCGGCGACCGCGTGCATGGCCGCATCGGCGACATGGTGGATGGCTTCGGCATCCTGGCCACGCTGATCTCCATGGTCACCAACCTGGGCATCGGCGCGCTGGTGCTGCAATCGGGCCTGGTCTACCTGTTCGGCCTGCCCAATACCCCGCAGGTGCTGGTGCTGATCGTGCTGGCGATGATGGCGGTGGCGACGCTGGGCGTGGTCGCCGGGGTGGAGAAGGGCATCGCCTGGCTGTCCAACCTCAATGTGCGCCTGCTGTGCGTGCTGCTGCTGTTCGTGCTGTGCACCGGGCCGACCCTGCACCTGCTGGACGGCCTGGTGCAGAACACCGGCGACTATCTGGCCGCGTTCGTGCGCAAGAGCTTCGAGATGTATCTCAACGATCGCAACGGGCGCACCTGGCTCGGCTCGTGGACGCTGTTCTATTGGGCGTGGTGGATCGCCTGGGCGCCGTTCGTGGGGCTGTTCGTCGCCCGGATCTCGCGCGGCCGCACCATTCGCGAGGTGATTCTGGGGGTGTTGCTGATCCCGCTGGGTTTCACCCTGGCGTGGTTGTCGATCTTCGGCAACACCGCGATCGATCTGGTGCTCAACCATGGCCAGGCGGTTCTGGGCCAGGTGGCGCAGCACGATGCGGCGATGACCCTGTTCAAGCTGCTGGAATATCTGCCCGCCGCGCCGTACGTGGCCGGCGCCGCGGTGGTGATCGGCTTCGTGCTGTTCCTGACCCCGGTGGATTCGGGCACCTTGATGATCGCCAACCTGTGTACGCGTCGGGTCGAGGGCGGCACGGAGGACGAGCACGATGCGCCGATCTGGCTGCGCGTGTTCTGGGCGGCGGGCATCACGGTGGCCAGCATCGGACTGTTGCTGGCCGGCAACTTCACCGCGATGCAGACCGCGGTGGTGCTGTGCGGCCTGCCGTTCTCGTTCATCCTGGTGCTGTACATGATCGGCTTGCTGCGCGCCTTGCGCAGCGACGAGGACGCGCCCTGAGCCACCGCGCAGCGCCCCCGCGCAGTCGCGGGGGCCGGGCTTCCGCTGTCGCAAACCGCCGGGTCGATCAGCGCGCAGCCAACTGCCGCAGCACGTACTGCAGCAGGCCGCCGTGGCGGAAGTACTCCACTTCCTTCGGCGTCAGCAGCATCACCGCCACCTCGAACGTCTGCACGGCGCCGTCGGCCTTGGTCGCGCTGACCTGGGCGCGCTTGCTGGCGCCGTCCTGCAGGCCGGTGATCTCGAACACCTCCGAGCCGTCCAGGCCCAGCGACTGCGCGTTCTGGCCCTGCAGGAACTGCAGCGGCAGCACGCCCATGCCGACCAGGTTGGAGCGGTGGATGCGCTCGAAGCTCTCGGCGATCACCGCCTTGACCCCGAGCAGGTTGGTGCCCTTGGCCGCCCAGTCGCGCGAGGAGCCGGTGCCGTACTCCTTGCCGCCGATCACCACCAGCGGCACGCCGTCGGCCTTGTACTTCATCGCCGCGTCGTAGATCGCCAGCTTTTCCGGCTGGCCGCCACCGGGCGGGTGGTACAGGGTGTTGCCGCCTTCCTCGCCGCCGAACATCAGGTTCTTGATGCGGATGTTGGCGAAGGTGCCGCGGACCATGACGTCGTCGTTGCCGCGGCGGCTGCCGTAGCTGTTGAAGTCGGCCGGCTGCACGCCGCGCTCCTGCAGGAAGCGGCCCGCCGGCGAGTCCTTCTTGATGTTGCCGGCCGGGGAGATGTGGTCGGTGGTGATCGAATCGCCGAACAGGCCCAGCACGCGCGCGCCGTGCACGTCCTCGATGCGGCCGACCTGCATGGTCATGCCGTCGAAGTAGGGCGGGTTCTTGATGTAGGTGGAGGCGCCGTCCCACGCGTATAGCTCGCCATCGGGCGAGGCGATGGTGTTCCAGCGGCTGTCGCCCTTGAACACGTCGGCGTAGTTCTGCTTGAACATTTCCGGGCCGACCGTGGCGGCGATGGCGTCGCCGATCTCCTTGTTGCTCGGCCAGATGTCGCGCAGGTACACCGGCTGGCCGTCGCTGCCGGTACCCAGCGGGTCGCGGGTCAGGTCGATGTCGGTGGTGCCGGCGATGGCATAGGCGACCACCAGTGGCGGCGAGGCCAGGTAGTTCATCTTCACTTCCGGATGCACGCGGCCTTCGAAGTTGCGGTTGCCCGACAGCACCGAGGCCACCACCAGGTCGTCCTTGGCGATCGCCGCGGAGACGTCCTCGGGCAGCGGGCCGGAGTTGCCGATGCAGGTGGTGCAGCCATAGCCGACCACGTAGAAGCCGAGCTGCTCCAGGTCGCGCATCACCCCGGCCTTCTTCAGGTAGTCGGTGACCACCAGCGAGCCCGGCCCAAGCGAGGTCTTGACCCACGGCTGCGCCTTCAGGCCCTTGGCCACGGCATTGCGCGCGAGCAGGCCGGCGCCGAGCATCACCGCCGGGTTGGAGGTGTTGGTGCAGGAGGTGATCGCCGCGATCACCACCGCGCCGTCGCGCAGCTGCCAGCCGGCGCCGCTGGCCTCGGCGTCCTGCGCATGCGCCGCCTGGGCGCCGACCGCAGTGCCGCCGCCTTCGTTCTTGAGCCGGTCTTCCTGCACGGCATCGCTGCGGCGCTTGGCGCGCGCGTCGGCGAACGGCACCAGGCTGTCGCGGTAGTTGCGCTGCATGTCTTCCAGCAGCACGCGGTCCTGCGGGCGCTTGGGGCCGGCCAGCGACGGCTTGACGTCGCCCATGTCCAGTTCCAGGACGGCGCTGTATTCGGCATGCGCGCTGTCGGCGTCGTGCCACAGGCCCTGCGCCTTGGCGTAGGCCTCGACCAGCGCGATCTGCTCCTCGCTGCGCCCGGACAGGCGCAGATAGGTCAGCGATTCGGCGTCGATCGGGAAGATGCCGCAGGTGGCGCCGTACTCCGGCGCCATGTTGCCGATGGTGGCGCGGTCGGCCAGCGGCAGGTGCTGCAGGCCGTCGCCGAAGAACTCGACGAACTTGCCGACCACGCCGTGCTTGCGCAGCATCTGCGTCACCGTCAGCACCAGGTCGGTGGCGGTGGCGCCTTCGGGCAGCTTGCCGGTGAGCTTGAAGCCCACCACCTGCGGGATCAGCATCGACGAGGGCTGGCCGAGCATCGCCGCTTCCGCCTCGATGCCGCCCACGCCCCAGCCGAGCACGCCGATGCCGTTGATCATGGTGGTGTGGCTGTCGGTGCCGAACACGGTGTCCGGGTAGGCGATCGCCTCGCCGTCGCGCTCGCCGGTCATCACTACCCGTGCCAGGTGTTCCAGGTTGACCTGGTGCACGATGCCGGTGTTCGGCGGCACCACCTTGAAGTTGTCGAAGGCCTTCTGGCCCCAGCGCAGGAAGCCGTAGCGTTCCTTGTTGCGCTGGAATTCGATCTTGCCGTTGAGGTCCAGCGCGTCGGGCTTGCCGAACACGTCCACCTGCACCGAATGGTCGATCACCAGTTCCGAGGGGATCAGCGGGTTGATCTGCTCCGGGCGTCCGCCGAGCTTGACCACCGCATCGCGCATCGCCGCCAGGTCGACCACGCAGGGCACGCCGGTGAAGTCCTGCAGCACCACGCGCGCCGGCATGAAGGCGATCTCGGTGTCGGGTTCGGCCTTGGGATCCCACTTGGCCACTGCCTCGATGTGGTCCTTGCCCACGGTCACGCCGCCGTCTTCGTGGCGCAACAGGTTTTCCAGCAGGATCTTCAGCGAGTAGGGCAGGCGGGCGATATCGAAGCGCTCGGCGAGCTTGGGCAGGCTGTAGTAAGCGTAGCGTTGGCCGTTGACCTCGAGCGAGGCGCGGGTGGAAAAGGAATCGCTCATCACGGAACTCCTATGGCGTCGCGGCTGTAGGGACTGCGGTCATTCTGACCGATTCAGTGTGTATGGCAGGTGTGACCGCCGCTGTATGCGGGCTTGAGTATGACGCTTCAAGTATGTAAAATTCGTACATACCTTGCGGAGCCCGTCCCATGGAAGCCACTGTCGCCGAACGCGGTCAGATCACCCTGCCGAAGGCCGTGCGCGATGCGCTGGGCCTGAGCAAGGGCACCATCCTGAAGGTGGAACTGGACGGCGGCCGGATCATCCTGCGCAAGAGCGTGGACGATGCCATCTCGCGCGCCCGCGGCCGCTTCAAGCTCGACGGCTTCGCCAGCACCGACGAGGCGATGCGCGCGATCCGCGGCCGCGCCCCGGGCGATCCGTTCGAACCCGAGCCCGACGCCGGCGCATGATCGCCATCGACTCGTCCGTGCTGGTGGACCTGCTGGCCGACGGCCCGCAGGCCGATGCCACCGAAGCCTGCCTGCGCCAGTGCCTGAGCACCGGCCCGGTGGTGGTCTGCGACATCGTCCTGGCCGAAGTCTGCAGCGCGCTGCGCGACGGTGCCGAGGCCTTGTCGGTGCTGGAGGACATGAGCATCCGCTTCAGCGCGCTGGAGGCCAAGTCGGCCTTGCGCGCCGGCGAGATGCAGCGCCGCTTCCGCGCCCGTGGCGGCAAGCGCGAGCGGGTGGTGGCCGATTTCCTGATCGGTGCGCATGCGCTGCTGCAATGCGATGGCCTGATCACCCACGACGACCGTTTTTTCCGCGATTACTTCAAAGGCCTGAAGATCATCGTCCCCAAGCCTGCCGGCTGACGCCGCGCCGCCGCTACCGCACATCCCCACCGTATTTTTCCGGAGAACCCGCATGTTGGAAGCCTATCGCCACCACGTTGCAGAGCGCGCCGCGCTCGGAATCCCGCCGCTGCCGCTGAGCGCGCAGCAGACCGCGCAGGTCATCGAACTGCTGAAGAACCCGCCGGCCGGCGAGGAGCAGTTCCTGGTCGAGCTGCTGAGCCAGCGCGTGCCGGCCGGCGTCGACGACGCCGCCAAGGTCAAGGCCTCGTACCTGGCCGCGGTCGCCTTCGGTAGCGAGACCACCCCGCTGATCTCGCCCACCCGCGCCACCGAACTGCTGGGCACCATGCTCGGCGGCTACAACATCCATCCGCTGGTCGAACTGCTGGACAACGCCGAGCTGGGCGCGGTCGCCGCCGAGGGCCTCAAGCACACGCTGCTGATCTTCGACGCCTTCCACGACGTGCAGGAAAAGGCCGAGGCCGGCAATGCGCACGCCAAGGCCGTGCTGCAGAGCTGGGCCGAGGCCGAGTGGTTCACCAGCAAGCCGGAAGTGCCGCAGAGTCTGACCATCACCGTGTTCAAGGTGCCGGGCGAGACCAACACCGACGACCTGTCGCCGGCGCCGGACGCCACCACCCGCCCGGACATCCCGCTGCACGCGCTGGCGATGCTGAAGAACAAGCGCGACGGCGCGCCGTTCGAGCCGGAAGAAGACGGCAAGCGCGGCCCGATCCAGGCCATCGCCGACCTCAAGGCCAAGGGCCACCTGGTCGCCTACGTCGGCGACGTGGTCGGTACCGGTTCCTCGCGCAAGTCGGCGACCAACTCGGTGCTGTGGTGGACCGGCGAGGACATTCCGTACATCCCCAACAAGCGTTTCGGCGGCGTGTGCCTGGGTTCGAAGATCGCGCCGATCTTCTACAACACCATGGAAGATGCAGGCGCTTTGCCGATCGAGCTGGACGTGTCGCAGATGGAGCACGGCGACGTGGTCGAACTGCGTCCGTACGAGGGCAAGGCGCTGAAGAACGGGCAGGTGATCGCCGAGTTCGCGATGAAGTCGGACGTGCTGTTCGACGAAGTGCGTGCCGGCGGCCGTATCCCGCTGATCGTCGGTCGCGGCCTCACCGCCAAGGCGCGCGAGTTCCTGGGCCTGCCGGCCTCGACCCTGTTCCGCCTGCCGATGGACCCGCCGGACACCGGCAAGGGCTTCTCGCTGGCGCAGAAGATGGTCGGCCGCGCCTGTGGGCTGCCGGAAGGCCAGGGCATGCGCCCGGGCACCTACTGCGAACCGAAGATGACCTCGGTCGGCTCGCAGGACACCACCGGCCCGATGACCCGCGACGAGCTGAAGGATCTGGCCTGCCTGGGCTTCTCCGCCGATCTGGTGATGCAGTCGTTCTGCCACACCGCGGCGTATCCGAAGCCGGTGGACGTCAAGACCCACCACACCCTGCCGGAGTTCATCTCCACCCGCGGCGGCGTGTCGCTGCGTCCGGGCGACGGCGTGATCCACAGCTGGCTCAACCGCATGCTGCTGCCCGACACCGTCGGCACCGGCGGCGACTCGCA
This sequence comes from Xanthomonas sp. LMG 12461, assembly GCF_009192935.1. Classification (NCBI taxonomy): domain Bacteria; kingdom Pseudomonadati; phylum Pseudomonadota; class Gammaproteobacteria; order Lysobacterales; family Lysobacteraceae; genus Xanthomonas; species Xanthomonas sp. LMG 12461. The sequence goes on along the minus strand of NZ_NQYT01000021.1, from coordinate 22,611 downwards.
CACCCGCTTCCCGATCGGCATCTCGTTCCCGGCCGGTTCCGGCCTGGTGGCCTTCGCCGCCGCCACCGGCGTCATGCCGCTGGACATGCCCGAGAGCGTGCTGGTGCGCTTCAAGGGGCAGATGCAGCCGGGCGTGACCCTGCGCGATCTGGTCAACGCGATCCCGCTGTACGCGATCAAGCAGGGCCTGCTGACCGTGGCCAAGCAGGGCAAGAAGAACATCTTCTCCGGCCGTATCCTGGAGATCGAAGGCCTGCCGGAGCTGAAGGTGGAGCAGGCGTTCGAACTGTCCGACGCCTCCGCCGAGCGGTCGGCCGCCGGCTGCACGGTGCGCCTGAACAAGGAGCCGATCGTCGAGTACCTGACCAGCAACATCACCCTGCTGAAGTGGATGATCGCCGAAGGCTATGCCGACGCGCGTTCGCTGGCGCGGCGGATCAAGAAGATGGAGGAGTGGCTGGCCGACCCGCAGCTGCTCGAGCCCGATGCGGACGCCGAGTACGCGGCGGTGATCGAGATCGACCTGGCCGACATCCACGAGCCGATCGTGGCCTGCCCGAACGACCCGGACGACGTGAAGACCCTGTCCGACGTCGCCGGTGCGGCGATCGACGAAGTGTTCATCGGTTCGTGCATGACCAACATCGGCCACTTCCGTGCCGCGGCCAAGCTGCTGGAAGGCAAGCGCGACATCCCGACCCGCCTGTGGGTCGCGCCGCCGACCAAGATGGACGCCTCGGAGCTGACCAAGGAAGGCCACTACGGCACCTTCGGTGCCGCCGGCGCGCGCATGGAAATGCCGGGCTGCTCGCTGTGCATGGGCAACCAGGCGCAGGCGCGCGAGGGCGCCACGGTGTTCTCGACCTCCACCCGCAACTTCCCCAACCGCCTGGGCCGCAACACCAACGTGTACCTGGGCTCGGCGGAACTGGCGGCGATCTGCTCGCGCCTGGGCCGCATCCCGACCAAGGACGAGTACATGGCCGACGTGGGCGTGATCAAGACCAGTGGCGAACAGATCTATCGCTACATGAACTTCGATCAGATCCAGGACTACCAGGACGTGGCCGCGACGGTCGCGGCCTGATCGCCCCGGCGATGCGCTGGCGCGACGTGCCGCCGATGCGGCACGGTCGCAACGAAGAAGCCCGGCACTGCCGGGCTTTTTCGTTGGTGTCGCCTGCGCTGCGTACGACGGCGGGTTCGCCGCTTGCCTGCGCTAGGCCTGTGGTGCGGACGCTCGCCCCTGCAGCCAGTGTTCCAGCGCCGCCGCCGGCAGCGCCGGCGCGAACAGGAAGCCCTGCAGCACGCGGCAGCCCAGCCGCGCCAGGAACGCGCGTTGCGCTTCGGTTTCCACGCCCTCGGCGACCGTGTGCATGCCCAGGGTCTCGCCGATCCGCAGGACCGAGGTGGTCAGCGCCCGCGAGGTCTGGCAGTGCTCCAGGTCGCTGACGAAGCTCATGTCCAGCTTGAGCTCGTTGACCGGCAATTGGTGCAGATGGCTGAGGCTGGAATAGCCGGTGCCGAAGTCGTCCAGCGACAGCAGCACGCCGCTGGCCTGCAACTGGCGCAGGTTGGCCAGCACCGCGTTGGTGTTGGAGAGCATGACGCTCTCGGTCATTTCCAGTGCCAGATCGGCCGGTTGCAGGCCGGACGCGGCGAGCAGGGCTTCCACCCGCGTGGGCAATTCGGGGTCGGCGAAGTTGTTCGCCGACAGGTTCACCGCCACGCGCGGCACCGCGATGCCGCGCAGACGCCAGTCGGCCATCTGCCGGCAGGCTTCGCGCAAGACCCACTGCCCGAGCTCGTCAATCAACCCGCATTCTTCGGCCATCGGTACGAACCGCGCCGGCGAGATCGCGCCGAGATTGGGATGTTCCCAGCGCAGCAGCGCCTCCACGCCGTACAGCGCGTGCGGCGCCTGGCTGTCCAGTTGCGGCTGGTAGTGCAACTGCAGTTTGTTGCGATGCAGGGCGTCGCGCAGCGCGGTCTCCATTGCCACGCGTTCCTGCGCCATGCGGTTCATGTCGGAACTGAAGTAACGCACGCTGTCGCCGCCTTCGTGCTTGGCCCGGAACATGGCCAGGTCGGCATGGCGCAGCAAGGTCTCGATGTCGCGGCCGTCGTCGGGGAACATGGCCACGCCGATGCTGGCGCTGGGGTGCAGGGTCACCTGGCCCACCACCAGCGGCTCGGCCAGCACCAGCAGCAGGCGCTCGGCGACGCCGGCGGCCTGTTCGACGCTGCAGTTCGGCAGCATCAGCACGAACTCGTCGCCGGCCTGGCGGCCGACCAGATCGGTCAGGCCCAGGGTGTCGCCGATGCGCTGGGCGATGTCGCGCAGCAGGCCGTCGCCGGCGGCATGGCCCTGGGTCTCGTTGATGCGCTTGAAGCGGTCGAGGTCCACGAACAGGATCGCCACCGGTGCGCCCTGATGCTCGGCGGCGGCCAGCGCCTGCTCGGCGCGGGCGCTGAACATCACCCGGTTGGGCAGGCCGGTGAGCGAGTCGTAGAAGGCGAGCTGGTGCACGCGTGCCCTGGTCTGCTCGCGTTCCAGCGCCAGGGCGCACAGATGCACGCAGAGCTCGATCAGGCGCAGGTGCCAGGCCAATGGCTCGCGTACCTGCCGATAGCACAGCGCGAAGCTGCCGAGGACGCGACCGCTGCTGGACTTGATCGGGGTGGCCACGCAGGTGCCCAACTGCACATGCTGCACCAGCCCCATGTAGTCGGCGAACAGCGGGTCGGTGTGCGGGTCGAGGACCAGTACCTGCTTGCCGCGCCAGATCGAGGTGGCGAGGGCGCCGGCACGCGGTCCGGCGCGCATATTGTTCATGGTCTCGCCGAACCGCGCCGGCATGCTCGGCGCCGCCAGCGGCTGCAGGCAGCCGCTGCCGTCCACACTCACGATCGCGGCCATCAGTTCCGGCGCGATGCGCTCGACCTCCTTGCAGATCAGCGTGGCGACCTCGATCAGCGGCTGTTCGCGGACCAGCGCATCCAGCACGTTCTTGTGCAGCACCTCGTGCATCTTGCTCTGGGTGATGTCGGTGAACGAGAGGATGTAGTGCTGTTGGCTGCCATCCTCGCTGGCGATGGGGGTGGCCACCAGGGTGGCCCACAGCGGGGTGCCGTCCTTGCGGTAGGCGAGGATGTCGGTCTGGTGGCCGAAACCGGCGCGCACGCGCTCGCGGGTGTGCTGCACGGTCTGCATGTCGGTACCGGGGCCGGCCAACACGTTGCTCGGCAGATGCCCCAGCACTTCGCTCTCGGCATAGCCGAACACCTGGCTGAAGCCGGCGTTGACGTAGAGGATGTTCAACTCCGGATCGCAGACGACGATGGCGGCGTCGCTGGAGTCCAGTGCCAGCGACAGCAGTCGCATCCTGGCGTCGCGGGCGCGCTCGGCGCTGATGTCGCGCACGAACAGCACCTGCAATTGGCTGTAGTGCTGCGGTGCCCGCGCCGCGCTCACCGCCAGCCAGCGCGCTGCGCCATCGTAGTCGCGCAACAGCAGCTCGTAGCTGCCGCTGCCGCCGTCGTGCAGGCAATGCGCGAGGAAGTCGTCGCGCACGTCGGCATCGGCCAACTCGCCGAGCGGACGCCCCAGCACCTGCGCGCGGGGACGGTTCCACAGCGCCTCGGCGGTGTGGTTGAAGGCGACCACGCGCGCCTGCATATCGACGATCAGCACGCCTTCCGGCGCGTACTGCAGGCAGTGCAGCAGGTCCAGTTCGGAACGGGCCGATGCCACCCGCGCCGCCTCCACGCTGACGTCGCTGGGCACGCTCGACGTTGTGACGCGGCGGCCCGGCATGGTGTCAGCGCGCGTGCACGGACAGCGCGATCAGGCGCTCGGCGATCTTGTCCAGCGGCAAGACCTCCTGCGCCGCGCCCAGGCGGAAGGCGGTGCCGGGCATGCCCCAGACCACGCTGGTGGCCTCGTCCTGGACCAGGGTGCTGGCCCCGGCCTGCAGCATTTCCAGCAGGCCGCGCGCGCCGTCGTCGCCCATGCCGGTGAGGATCGCGCCGATGGCGTTGGCGCCGGCGTTGCGTGCCACCGACTGGAACAGCACGTCCACCGCCGGCTTGTGCCGGTTGACCGGCGGGCCGTCGTCGATCTTGCAGCGCCAGCGCGCACCGTCGCGGATCACCTGCAGGTGTTTGCCGCCGGGCGGCAGGTAGGCGTGGCCGGGCAGGATCGCTTCGCCTTCGCTGGCCTCGCGCACGGCCATGGCCGAGTGCCGGTTGAGGCGGTCGGCGAAGGCGGTGCTGAAGCCGGCCGGCAGGTGCTGGGTCATGACCACCGCAGGCGCATCGGCCGGCATCCCTTCCAGCACCACGCGCAGCGCTTCGGTGCCGCCGGCGGAGGCGCCGATGGCGATCAGCCGGTCGGTGGTGCGGAACTTCAGCGAGGACACCGCGGCGGGCGTGGCGGTGGCGCCGGCCGGTTTCGGCGCGGCCGGCCGGTCCAGGGCGCGGACCTTGGCCTTGGACGCGTTCTTGACCTTGGCGATGATCTCTTCGGCGTACTCCTCCAGCCCGCGGGCCACGTCGAGCTTGGGCTTGGAGACGAAGTCGACCGCGCCCAGCGACAACGCCTGCAGGGTGGTGTCGGCGCCGCGCTCGGTCAGCGAGGAGATCATCACCACCGGCGTGGGCCGCAGCCGCATCAGGTTTTCCAGGAACGCCAGGCCGTCCATGCGCGGCATTTCCACGTCCAGGGTGATCACGTCCGGATTCAGGCGCTTGATCTTCTCGCGCGCCAGCAGCGGGTCGGCGGCCGAGCCGACCACTTCCACGCCGGGCGCGCCCGACAGGATTTCGGTAAGGATCTGTCGCACGACCGCCGAGTCGTCGACGATCAGCACGCGGCAAGGGGCTTCCAGGCTCATTCGAACAACTCCACGGCACCGGTGACGGGGGCTTTGGCGAGACGGGCGCGCACCGCCGACTCGGCCGCGGCGATTTCGGCTTCCTCGTGCGCGTGCGGCAGGCGCTGCACGACCACGCGGCCGGTAGCGGGGAAGAACCAGATCTTGCGCGGATGGATGCCGCGCAGATCCTCGGCCACCACCGGGATATGTTCGGCCTTGAGGTAGTTCAGCACGAAGTCGGCGTTGCGCGTGCCGACCGGATTGTTGGTGAAGCCCTTGAGCACGTTGCCGCCGCCGAACACCTTGGCTTCCAGGCGGTTGCGGGCGGCGCCGCGCTTGAGCAGGTCGTTGATCAGCACTTCCATCGCATAGCTGCCGTAGCGGGCCGGCGCGCCGTCGCCGCTCTGGCCGTCGGGCAGCATGAAGTGGTTCATGCCGCCGATCTTCAGCAGCGGGTCGCGGATGCAGGCGGCCACGCACGAACCCAGGATGGTGGTCAGCGCGGTGTCGTCGTCCACCACCAGGTACTGGGTCGGCAACAGCTTGGCCGCCATCGTCTGGAAGCGCGTGTCGTGATAGCGCATCACCTGGTCCAGGGCCATGGCCGCGGCGCTCATGCGCGATCCTTCTGCGCCCGGCGATACAGCGTGCGGCCGCAGGGCTGGATCAGGTCGGCCGCATGCAGATAGTTCTCCGAATGGCCGGTGTAGAGCATGCCGTCGTCGTCCAGGTGCGGAATCAGCCGCGACAGGATGCCGCGCTGGGTGGGTTTGTCGAAATAGATCATCACGTTGCGGCAGAACAGCGCCAGGTACGGGCCGGCGACGTCGTAGCGCGGTTCCAGCAGGTTGAGCTGGCGGAACTCGAGCAGGTCGCGCAGCGCCGGCAGCACCCGGCAGTGGCCTTCGTTGGCGCCGCTGCCGCGCTGGAAATACTTACGCTTGAGGGCGGGATCGAGGCTGGCGACGCGTTCCAGCGCGTAGACGCCGCGCGAGGCGGTGGCCAGCACCTGGGTGTCGACGTCGGTGGCCAGGATCCGCACCGGCGGGGTCAGCGTGCCGAACGCTTCGCAGGCGGTGATCGCCAGCGAGTAGGGCTCCTCGCCGGTGGACGAGGCGCAGGACCAGATCTTCAGCGGCGCCGCGCCGGAGTGCTTTTGCAACTCTTCACGCAGCCGCTCGAAATGGTGCGGCTCGCGGAAGAACGAGGTCAGGTTGGTGGTCAGCGCATTGGTGAACGCCTCCCATTCGTCGCCGCCGTCGCGCTCCAGCCAGTCCAGGTAGTCGCGGAACGAGCGCAGGCCCAGCACGCGCAGGCGCCGCGACAGCCGGCCGTAGACCATGTCGCGCTTGGCCGGGGCCAGGGCGATGCCGGCCTTCTGGTAGATCAGGTCGCAGACCCGCTTGAAATCGCGGTCGCTGAAGTCGAAGTCGCGATTGTCGGAACCGGAGGAGGGCGAAGCGGGAGTCTGGATGGCCATGGTGCGCAGCGATGGTCGGTCAATCGGGTTATCGGCCGGGAACGGACGAAATTGACAGCCGGCAGTCAGGAAAGAGCGCCGGCGGTGGCGTGCGGGCTCAGAATTCCTGCCACTGGGCCTCGCTGGCGGCGGCGCTGGCGGGGCGCGGGCGCGCCGCCGCCGCACGGGGCCTGGCGCGGGCCGGGGTCGGCGCGGCTTGCGCCGTCGGCGCGTTGGCGGCCACGCCGTGGTAGGTGTCCAGCTTGAAGGCGGCGATGGCCGCGCCCAACTGGCCGGCCTGTTCCTCCATCGAGCGCGCCGCGGCGGTGGCTTCTTCCACCAGCGCGGCGTTCTGCTGGGTGGTCTCGTCCATCTGCACCACGGTCTGATTGACCTGCTCGATGCCGGCGGACTGCTCCTGCGAGGCGGCGGCGATCTCGCCCATGATGTCGGTGACGCGGCGCACCGAGGTCACGATCTCGCTCATGGTGCGGCCCGCCTGGTCGACCAGGGCCGAGCCTTCGGCGACGCGGCCGACCGACTCGTCGATCAGCGTCTTGATCTCCTTGGCGGCATTGGCCGAACGCTGGGCGAGGGTGCGCACCTCGGTGGCGACCACGGCGAAGCCGCGGCCCTGATCGCCGGCGCGCGCGGCCTCGACGGCCGCGTTCAGTGCCAGGATGTTGGTCTGGAAGGCGATGCCGTCGATCACGCCGATGATGTCGGCGATCTTCTTCGACGAGGCCTCGATCCCGTTCATGGTGGTGACCACGTGGCCGACCACGTCGCCGCCCTGCGAGGCCACCGCGGCGGCACCGGCCGCAAGCTGGTTGGCCTGGCGTGCGTACTCGGCGTTCTGCTTGACGGTGGAGGTCAGCTCCTCCATCGAGGCGGCGGTGCGCTCCAGGCTGGCCGCCTGCTGTTCGGTGCGGCGCGACAGGTCGCCGTTGCCGCTGGCGATCTCGGTGGAGGCGACATTGATGTTGGCGGCGGCGGCATGGATGCGGCCGACGATCGCCGCCAGCTGCGCGGCGGTGGCGTTGGCGTCGTCGCGCATGCGACCGAACACGCCATGGAACTCGCCGTGCATGCGCGCGGTCAGGTCGCCGGCGGCGATGGCCCGCAGCAGCGTGGACAGCTCGCCCAGGTTGCGGTCGCTGACCTCCATCATCGCGTTGAGATCCTGCACCATCACCCGGAACCCGTACTGGAAGCGTTCCGGGTCGCCGCGCGTGCCGAAGGCGCCGGCCGCGGCCGCCTCCGCCAGTTGCTTGATCTGCTCGCTCATCGCGGTCAGGTTCTGCTTGGCCATGTCCATGGTTTCGGTGAGCACGGCCTTCTCGCCGGGCAGGCGGTCCATGTCCTCGGACAGGTCGCCGATCGCATAGCGCTGGATGATCTGCAGCAGGCGCATCTTCACCGCGATGTGCGAGGCCACCAGTTCGTTGGTGCCCTTGACCATCTGCCCGTACTCACCGGGGAAGGCGTTCTCGTCCATGCGGTAGCTGATGGTGCCGCACGCGTGCTGCCGGGCCATCTCGTCCTGGGCGCGGATCACGCTGTGGATGCGCGAGCGCATGATCAGCATATCGTCCATCAGCTCGCCGATCTCGTCCTTGCCGTGCGGATAGGTGGCGCCCTCCAGTTCGCCGCGTGCCACCGCCTGCGACAGGCGCTTGGCCGCATGCAGCTGGCGTGCCATCCCGCGTGCGATCAGCCAGGCGGTGATGCTGGCGAACAGCACGGCCAGCCCGAGCAGCGTCACGATCAGGGTCTTGGTGTTGGCCAGCTGGCTGTCGGCGCGCTCCATCTCCCGGTTCAGTTCGGCGACGTTGTACTGGGTCAGCGCCACGATGCGCTCGAACAGGGTCCGGCGCAGCGTCCGCGACTGGGTGTCGGAGATCTTCTGTGCGCCCGCCACGTCGCCGGCGCGCAGCGCCGCACCCATCTCGGTGTTGGCCTGCAGGTAGGCCTTCAGCGTCTCCTGCACGCCGGCGTACATCTGCATCTGCTTCTGGTCGCGCATCATCGCGGCGATGACCTGCTGGTTCTTCGCCACCTCCGTGCGCACCTTCTGCATGCGCTTGAAGTAGTCGGCCTGGGCCTGGGGATCGCCGGCGCGCGACAGTTGCGCCAGTTCGTAGGTACGGAATTCGCCCAGTTGCGCGCGCACCTCGGCCAGTGCCTGGGTCGCCGGCACCCAATCGTGCTGGATGTGCGTGAGCTCGGCGATGGACAGGTTGGTCCGGGAGTAGGTAAAGCCTCCCAGCACGACCGTCAGCAGCGTGGTCACGGCGAAGGCGAAGATCAGCTTGTCGCGGATTTTCAGGTGCGCAAGTACGTTCATGGGCATTCCATGTGCAGCAGCGGTTGAAAAAAGGCAGGGCGGCCGGCGATCAGCCGGCGGAGACGAAGCGGGGCGAGGGCAGCGCTGCGCCAGTGGCGGCGCGCGCAGGCGGGCGGGAACCCATGCCGAATAGGGGCGCGCGTGCGGCGCCGCGGCGCCGCGACGGGAGGGTGGACGATGGCGGATGTCGGCGGCTGGGCATCACGTGCTCCCTGAACGGTCGCGTTGGTGATCCGGCGGTGACGTGCGCGGACCACGAAGCGTGATCCTGATATCGACTAGCGCGGCGATAGCTTGAACCGTGCCGTGGTGCGAATCGGCGTGTCGTGCGTGATTGTTTCTATCGCAACGGTATGGCCGCTCAATCGGCCTCGATGGTCGGGACTGCCTTGCGCACCAGCCGCAGCGGCGCCTGCCGCGCCGCGCCGCGTGCGGGGGCCGCGGGCGTGGGGCCTGCGCCGCCGTTCGCGCCGGCCTGCGCCGGGTCCAGCCGGAACACCGCCGCCGCCTCGCCGAGCCGGCGGCCCTGGTCTTCCAGCGCCCGCGCCGAGGCGCTGGCTTCCTCGACCACGGCGACGTTCTGCTGGATCGCCTGGTCCATCTGCGCCACGGTGCGGCTGACCTGCTCGATGCCCATCGACTGTTCCTGCGAGGCCGCGGCGATCTCGCCGATGATGTCGGTCACCCGCTGCACCGAGGCGACGATCTCCTGCATGGTGCGACCGGCCTGGTCGACCAGGGCCGAGCCTTCGCTCACGCGGCCGACCGAGTCGTCGATCAGCGTCTTGATCTCCTTGGCGGCATTGGCCGAGCGCTGGGCGAGGGTGCGCACCTCGGTGGCGACCACCGCGAAGCCGCGGCCCTGTTCGCCGGCGCGGGCGGCCTCGACGGCCGCGTTCAGTGCCAGGATGTTGGTCTGGAAGGCGATGCCGTCGATCACGCCGATGATGTCGGCGATCTTCTTCGACGAAGCCTCGATCCCGTTCATGGTGGTGACCACCTGGCCGACCACCTGGCCGCCCTGCGAGGCCACCGCGGCCGCGCCTGTGGCGAGCTGGTTGGCCTGGCGGGCGTGCTCGGCGTTCTGCTTGACCGTGGAGGTCAGCTCCTCCATCGAGGCCGCGGTCTCTTCCAGGTTGGCCGCCTGTTGTTCGGTGCGGCGCGACAGGTCGTCGTTGCCGGCGGCCAGTTCGGTGGTGGCGCCGTGAATGCTGCGCGCCGCGGTCTGGATGCGGCCGACGATGTCGGCGAGCTGGTCGGCGGTGGTATTGGCATCCTCGCGCATCCTTGCGAACACGCCGTGGAAGTCGCCGTGCATGCGCGCGCTCAGGTCGCCGGCGGCGATGGCCTGCAGCAGCGTCGACAGCTTGCCCAGGTTGCGGTCGCTGACCTCCATCATCGCGTTGAGGTCCTGCACCATCAGCCGGAAGTCGTGCTGGAACCGGCCGGCGTCGCCGCGCACGCTGAAGTCGCCGGCGGCGGCGGCCGCGGCCAGGCGCTTGATCTCGGTGTTGATCGCCAGCAGGCTGGCCTTGGCCGCGTCCATCGATTCGTGCAGCACCGCGCGGCTGCCGGGCAGGCGGCGTGCGTCGCGATGCAGGTCGCCGTTGGCGTACTCGTTGAGCACCGCGATGGCGTCGACGATCGCGTCCAGGTGCTCGAACATCATGCGGTTGATGCTGGCAGCCAGGTCGCCGTACACGCCGGGGAAATCCTCCGGCATGCGGTGGGACATGTCCTTGTCGGCGTGCAGTACGGCCATCTGCGCGGTCTCGCTGGAAAAGCGCTCCAGCATCCGGATCATTTCGCCGGTGGCGCGCAGCATCTCGCCGGTCTCGTCGCGGCCGGGATTGTCGATGCGCACGCTGAGGTCGCCGCGCGACACCGCGCGGATCGCCTCCAGGCTGCGCGATACCGGTCGCAGCACCGAACTGCCGATCAACCAGTTGATGCCGAAGGTGAGCAGCACCAGGATGCCGCCGGCCAGGGTCATCACCCCGGTGAAGACCAGCGCCTGCGCCTGCACGTCGTCCATGTACACGCCGGTGCCGATCACCCAGTGCCAGGGCGCGAACGCGGCGTTGTAGGAGATTTTTTCGACCGGCTTGTCGCTGCCGGGCTTGGGCCACAGGTAGTCGACGTAGCCGCCGCCGGCCTCGGCTGCCTTCACGAACTCGCGGAAGATCGGCTTGCCGTCGGCGCTGAGCACCTGGCCGATATCCTTGCCGACCAGGTCGTGGCGGGTGGGGTGCATCAGCATGGTCGGGTGCAGGTCGTGCACGTAGAAGTAGTCCACGCCGTCGCGGGCGCGCATCGATTCCAGGGTGCGCAGGGCGGTGCGCTGCGCCTCGGCCAGCGGCATGCTGCCCTTGTCCACCTCGGCCGCATAGGCGCGCACCACGCCCAGCGCCAGCTCGATCTGGCTCTTCAGTGCCTGCTCGCGCGTGTTGCGGATGTCCAGGTACTGCATGCGCGCGGCAATCACCGCCAGCAGGACGATGCCGGCACCCAGCAACAAGGTCTGCCAGAGGAACTTGCGGCGCAGCGGCAGATCCGAGAGGCGGGTGAGCAACGAGCGAGACGACATCGACCTGATCCTTGGAAAGGTTCCCAAAGGTTTAACGGCTCCGGGAACGGGGAAGTTGAGCGCGCGGCGCGACCGATCCGTAGACAATCCTCGCGCTGGCGCGGCGGTCAAAAAAATCCCCGGCGCGCAGGCCGGGGATGGGGGGATGCAGCGACAGGCCGGGCCTGTCTCAGAACTCCTGCCAGTCCGAATCGGCCAGGGCCGGCTCGACCTTGCGGGCACGCACCGCCGCCGGCTTGGCGGCGGCGACGGCCGCAGGCTTCTTCGCCGGCGCTGCCGGCCGCGGCGCGGACACGGCCTGCGGCGCGTGGACCGCGCTGGCCTGCGCCGACTGCTCGACGCGGAAGATCGACACGGCCTCGATCAGCTGGCCGGCCTGTTCTTCCATCGAACGCGCGGCGGCGGTGGCTTCTTCGACCAGCGCGGCGTTCTGCTGGGTGGTCTCGTCCATCTGGGTGACGGTCTGGTTGACCTGCTCGATGCCGGCCGACTGCTCCTGCGAGGCGGCGGCGATCTCGCCCATGATGTCGGTGACGCGCTGCACCGAGGCGACGATTTCGGTCATGGTCTGGCCGGCCTGGCGCACCAGGGTCGAGCCGTTGGCCACCTGGCTCACCGACGCGTCGATCAGGCCCTTGATCTCCTTGGCGGCGTTGGCCGAGCGCTGGGCGAGGGTGCGCACTTCGCTGGCGACCACCGCGAAGCCGCGGCCCTGTTCGCCGGCACGCGCGGCTTCCACCGCGGCGTTGAGCGCCAGGATGTTGGTCTGGAAGGCGATGCCGTCGATGACGCTGATGATGTCGGCGATCTTCTTCGAGGACGCCTCGATCCCGCTCATGGTCTGCACCACCTGGCCGACCACACTGCCGCCCTGCGAGGCGACCGTGGCGGCGCCGCCGGCCAACTGATTGGCCTGGCGCGCGTGCTCGGCGTTCTGGCGCACGGTGGAGGTCAGTTCCTCCATCGAGGCGGCGGTCTCTTCCAGATTCGCCGCCTGCTGCTCGGTGCGGCGCGACAGGTCGTCGTTGCCGGCGGCGATCTCGCCGGCGGCGGCATTGATCGCGTTCGCCGCCTGCTGGATGCGGCCGACGATGGCCGCCAGCTGCTCGGCGGTGGCGTTGGCGTCGTCGCGCATGGTCGCGAACACGCCCTGGAAATCGCCATGCATGCGCGCGGTGAGGTCGCCCTGCGACAGCGCGGTCAGCAGCCTGGACACTTGGCCGATGCTGTCGCCGTTGGCCTGCAGCAGGCCATTGAGCTGCTGCGCCAGCTGCAGGAAGAAGCCGTGCTTGCCTTCGATGCCGACGCGCCCGCTGAGGTCGCCCGCGGCGGCCTCGCGCACGATCTTGGCCACTTCCTGCTCGACCTGCGCTTCCAGGGTGCGGTCGCGCGATTCGCAGACAAAGCCGATGTGCGTGCCGTGCTGGTCGCGGATGGCGGTGATGGTCTGGGCGACGCGCGCGTCGACGTAGGCCATCTCGCGTTCCATCACCCCCTTCTTTTCCAGCTCCGCCAGGGTCTTGGGATCGTGCTGGTTGCCGTACTCCAGCACCGTCACCGGCGAGCCGACCAGCGGCAGGCTCGAATCGAAAGCCGGCGCCACCGAGTGGATCTGCTCGGCGTACTTGTCGGTGAGGCCCTGCATCGACGGGTTGGCGTAGACGATGTTGTAGTCCAGATCGACGATGAACATGCCGGTCGAGGAGTTGTCCAGCGCGGTGCGGATGCGCAGGTTCTCGGCGGCGACCGCGGCGTCGCGCTCGATGCGCCCGCGCAGGTCCTGCTGCATGCGCTTGAGCGCCTGCATCAGCTCGCCGATCTCGTCCTTGCTGTTGGCGTCGATATGTCCGTCGAGCTTGCCGGCGGCGACGTCGCTGGCCACCTTGACCGCATCGCGCACGCTGTTGGCGAGCATCCGCCCGAACAGGAAGGCCAGACCGACCGCTGCGCCAAGGCCGATCAGCAGGCAGATCAGCAGGGTTGCCGAGGCATTGCGGTAGGTGCCGCTGGCGGCGTCGGCCGCGGCCTTGGCCTGGCGATCGTTCTCGGCGATCAGGGCGACGACGTCGTCCACCACCTTGTTGTGCAGGGTGCGGGTCTCGCCGGTGAAGGTATCGATGGCGTCGTCGTGCAGGTCGAGCTGCAGCATTTCGTCGACGGACTGGTAGGAGGCGCTGGCCTTCTTCCAGTCGGCGACCAGACGGTCGTAGATGGTCTTTTCCTGCGGGCTGCCGATCTTGGGCGGATATTGGGCCAGGATCTGGTCCATCTGCTTCTTCAGCGCAACCTTGCGCGCGGCCGATTCCTTCTTCAGCGCATCGCTGCTGCGGATCAGGCTCTGGTAGGCCGCGTTGCGGTACTCGCCGAGGATGCCGCGCATTTCGCCGCCGGTGCGCACGCTCGGCACCACCTGCGACGACACATTCGTGGTCACGCCATCGAGCGAGTTAAGACCGCGGTAGGCGGCCACGCCCTGGATCAGCATCAACGCCAGCACGACGCCGAACGCCAGCATCAGTTTGGGCATCACCTTCAGATCTTTAATCCACTGCATGAGCGCGTTTCCCATAATTCGGAGGGGGACGACAAGGGGCAAAAAAGCAAACGCCGCCGCGCCGGACCGTGCGCACGGGTCCAGCACGGCGGCGCAATGGCTTACTTGATGGTGGCCAGCTTCAGGCTGGACGGCGCGCTGACCTGGATTTCGGCACGCGAGCTGTCCCGCTCGATCTTGCCGATCACGCACACGTCCTTGCCTTCCAGGGTTTCCGGGGCGAAGCCGAACTTGCTGCGGTCGGCGCCGGCGATGCGGGCGGAGAAGGTGTGGCGCGGGAACATGCCGCCCATGTACAGGAAGGTCGGCTCGCCTTCGGAATTCTGCGCGTACTTGGCTTTCTCGACCTTGCCGCAGACCATGCCGTCCTTGCCGACGAAACGGGTGGCCATCTCCGGCGGGATCATCTGCTGGGACTGGGCGAAGGTGCTGGGGCTGGCGGCGAGCAGCAGGACCAGCAGCATGGGAAAGCTCGGTTTCATGGAACGACTCCTTGGGGACGGGGGCTGAAGTGAGGGCCGTGTGATGCCGGCCACTCTTCAGCTATCGGCGTGAAACCGGTTAACTTGATTCGCCCAAGTGATAAACAGTTCGCATTTCAAATAAAAACCCGCCTTGCGGCGGGTTTCGTCTACAGCCGGGCGGCCGCCGCAGCGGCCGGGGGTCAGGCGGCCTCGTCGACGTGGGCGTGCTGCTGGCCGAACTCGGCGCTGTCGAGCAGGGTCTCGATATCCAGCAGGATCAACATCTTGTCGTCCTGGGTGCCGATGCCCGAGATGAAGCGGGTGTCGACCGCGGCGCCGAACTCGGGGGTCGGGCGGATCTGCTCTTCGTTCAGCGGGATCACGTCGGAGACGCTGTCCACCACGATGCCGACCACGCGGTTCTCGACGTTGAGCACGATCATCACGGTGAAGGCGTCGTAGCGCGCTTCCTTCAGACGCAGCTTCAGGCGCAGGTCGATCACCGGGACGATGGTGCCGCGCAGGTTGATCACGCCCTTGATGTACTCGGGGGCGTCCGGGACCCGGGTGACCGAGTCGTAGCCGCGGATTTCCTGCACCTTGAGGATATCCACGCCGTAGTGTTCTTCGCCGAGGGTGAAGCTGAGGAATTCGCCGCCGGTGGCGTCGGAATTGGAGGTGGTCTTGTCGTTCATCGTGTGCTCCTGGTGCGCACGGGATTGCGGGTGGTGGCGTGGGTGGGAAAGCGCGACTCTGATGCTAGATCGGCCCGGCCACGGCGAACTTTAGACCTGGATCGGCCGGCCGCTTGCGGCGTTCAGGAAAGCACGCCGCTCTTGCGGGCGCTGCGCTGGCGCTCGATGCGGAACACGTAGCGCTGGATCGCCGCGTCGGCACCGCGCGGCAGGTCCTGGAAGCGCATGCCCACGCGCAGGGTGTCCTGGCCGTTGGCGAGCTTGGAGACATACATGTTGCAGACCTGCAGGGTCAGCCGGATGGCGTCGGCATCGGGCAGCTGCAGCACGCAGTTCGGATAGCTCTGCTGCAGCTGCGGCATCGGCTGGCCCTGTACCAGCGCCACCGCCAGGCCGCCGCCGCTGATGTCCACCACGCGCAGTTTCAGTTCGACCTGGCCGGCATCGTCGTCGATGCGCAGCACGCACAACGGCGAATCGGTGATCGGGGTCTCCAGGCGGAAATGCTCGCGCCGCTGCAGGTAGTAGAGCGATTCCGGCAGCGGCGCGCGCAGGCCCGGCTGGCCGTTGTCGTCGGTGCGCTGCGGGCTTTCGATGCGGAAACGCACCCGCACCTTGTCCAGTTGGGCGAAGCAAAGCAGGTACTCGGCCTGCTCGGCGGCGCGGTTGGAGGCCTCGTTGACGCTCAGGTCCAGCAGCACGCTGTCCTCGTCCAGGTCCAGCAACGCGGTCGAGAAGGCCTGGTCGCGACCGCCCACGTGCGCGCTGACCTGCGAACGCTGCTGGATCAGCGACTGCAGCAACTGGCGGATCTGTCGCGGCTTGGTCAGCAGGAAACGGTCGTCCTCCACTTCTTCTTCCGGCGAAGTCGGGACAGGGGAGTCGCTGGGAGTGCCTTCGGCCATGGTGGAGAGTGGGTACTGGAGGTGGGTGGGGCGGCACCGCGTCGGGCCGCCCCACGCATGCTATCGGCTGAGCTGGACTTTTTTGTAGACCGGCTGCACGTTGCCGCCAGTGGCGACCGCGTTCGACGGCGGGCGCTGCTCCAGGGTGAAGGATGCCACGGCCCGTGCCAGTTCGCCCGCCTCGTGTTCCATCGACCGGGCGCTGGCGCTGGCTTCCTCGACCAGGGCGGCATTCTGCTGGGTCGCCTCGTCCATCTGCACGACGGTCTGGTTGACCTGCTCGATGCCGGCCGACTGTTCCTGCGAGGCCGAGGCGATGTCGCGCATGATGTCGGTGACGCGCTGGACCGAGGACACGATGTCCTGCATGGTGCGGCCGGCCTGGTCGACCAGGGCCGAGCCTTCGGCCACACGGGTCACCGAATCGTCGATCAGGTCCTTGATCTCCTTGGCGGCGTTGGACGAACGCTGCGCCAGCACGCGCACCTCGCTGGCGACCACGGCGAAGCCACGGCCCTGCTCGCCGGCACGCGCGGCCTCGACCGCCGCGTTGAGCGCCAGGATGTTGGTCTGGAAGGCGATGCCGTCGATCACCGAGATGATGTCGGCGATCTTCTTCGACGAGGCTTCGATGCCGCTCATCGTGGTGACCACCTTGCCGACCACGCTGCCGCCCTGCGAGGCGACCGCCGCGGCGCCGACCGCCAACTGGTTGGCCTGGTGCGCATGCTCGGCGTTCTGCTTGACGGTGGAGGTCAGCTCCTCCATCGAGGCGGCGGTTTCCTCCAGGCTGGCGGCCTGCTGCTCGGTGCGGCGCGACAGGTCGTCGTTGCCGGCGGCGATCTCGCCGGCGGCGGTGTTGATCGCGTCCGAGGCGCCCTGGATCTGCCGCACGATCGCCGACAGCTGCTCGGCGGTGGCGTTGGCATCGTCCTTCATGTTCGCGTACACGCCCTGCAGGTCGGCGTCGATGCGCCGCGACAGGTCGCCCTCGGCCAGCGCGCGCAGCATCTGCTGGATGTGGCCCAGGCCGGCGGCGCTGGCGGCGAGCATGGCGTTGATCTGCTCGCCCAACTGCAGCAGGAAGCCGTGCTTGTCGTCCAGGCGGATGCGTCCGCCGAGGTCGCCGGCGACCGCGCCACGCACGATGCCGGCGATCTCCTCTTCCACCGCCACTTCGTCGGTGCGGTCGGCCCATTCCACCACGAAGCCGAGGCGATTGCCGGTCGCGTCGGTCACCGGATTGACGATCAGGCGCATGGTGTGGCCGCCGACGCGGATCTGCGCGCGGTGCGTGCCGGTCAGCTCGGCGAGCATGCGCGCCTGGTGTTCGGGATGGCGGTGGAACACGTCGATGGTCTTGCCCAGCAATGCGCTGGCATCGAACTGCGGCAGGTCGCGGCGCAGGTCTTCCTGCACCTCGCTGAGCATCTGCAGCAGCGGGCGGTTGACGTAGACGATGCGGCGGTCGGCATCGGCGATCATGACGTTGGTGGTGACATCGTCCAGCGCGCTGCGGATGCGCTGGGTCTCGCGCTGGGCCTCGCTGTCCTGCTCGCGGCTGCGCAGCAGCTGCGCGTTGGCGGCCACCAGGGTGTGGGCGATGGAGCCTTCCGGCAGGTCCAGCTCGCGGATCGCGGCCGATAGCGGCTGTTGCTGGGCGATGGCGCGCGCGGCCTGGGCCAGGGCGTGCGGGTCGTGGCCCACGTCCAGCAGTTGCCGGCGCATCTGCACCGCCATCGGCACCAGGATCGCCGCTTCCACCGCCACATACAGCGCATGGATCGCCAGGATGCCGATCCCGGCCTCGGCGGTGAACACCCGCACCGGCAGGCCGCGGTGCTGGAGCCAGAAGAACAGCACGTGATGCACGGCGATCGCGGCGGCCGCGACCATGATCGGCCGCCAGTCGCGGTAGTACAGCAGCAGCGCGATCAGCAGGATGACGCCGAAGTGCACTTCGATCATGCCGCCGGCCTGCTGGATCAGCGCCGCGGCCAGCACCATCAGGCCCAAGGCCACGGTGCAGCGGCTCAGCAGGCTGCCTGGATGCAGCTTCACCTGCAGGGCAATGACGGCCAGGGTCGGCAGGCTGACCGCCAGCCACGGCGTCCACGCGCCCTGATGCCAGGCGGCGGCCAGGCTGGCGAGGGTGGCCAGGACCGCGACGACCACGAACAGCCGGTCGGCCTGCGCCGCCAGTTTCTGCAGGTAGACGTAGCGCTCGTTGCCGACGAGAAAGCTGCCTTGGGTAGGCGAGGCGCTCATGAGAGGGATTCCTTGGAGTCGGTGGGACATCCGCACTGGGCGGGAGAGATCAGCGGCGCGGCGCCACTGGTGGCGAGCAGCCGCGGCAGCAGCGACGCGGCGGCGATGGACGTGCCGCATCCGGCCAGCTGTGCCGGGCCGGCATAGATCAGGCGGGACTGCGCATCGAAGACGATCAGTGCATAGGGCAGGGACGGCGGCGCCAGCCGCTCGCGCAGGTCCACGCTGCGCATCCCTGAAAGTGCGAGCGCCGCAGGCGCGGCGCACTCGCAGCCGGCCACGCGCAGGCGGAACGCCACGGGCTGCCCGTCGGCAGCGTCGATGGCGGGCGCAAAGGCCAGCAGGCGCGCGCGAATGGCCTCGGCGCTGTCGGCCGGCGGCGGGCTGGCGAGCGCCACCAGTTGGCTTGCCGCCCAGATGCTCCAGAGCACCAGCAGCAACAGCCCCCATGGCAGGCGGGTGAAGCCTCCCCAACGGGGCGTCGTGGTGGATAGTGCCTGCATTGGAAACCGGCCAGCGCGACGCCGGCACTCACCGGCTGTTCACGTTATCGACAGCGCCTATCGATCCTTAAGGTGGTATTCATCACATTTCACGCAGTGGTAACGATGCTGCTGTGGGGTTTTCGAAAAAAGGCTGCCGCGCAGGCCTGGAAACGCAATCGGCCGCGGGGGCGTTCCGCGGCCGATCGGCATATCGGGTTGTTGTTCCGGCGGCGCGGCGTGACAGGCCGAGCCTGGGGGGCGCGACCCGCGCGCCTGGACTCAGGCGGCCGCGTGTGTCGGCCTGGGCGCGACCGGTACCGCCGGCGCACGCACCGAGGATGCCGCCGCCTGCACCTTGAACACCGCCACGGCCTGCCGCAGGTGGCCGGCCTGCTCCTCCATCGAACGCGCGGCGGCCGTGGCTTCTTCCACCAGCGCAGCGTTCTGCTGGGTGCTCTCGTCCATCTGGGTGACGGTGCGGTTGACCTGCTCGATGCCGGACGACTGCTCCTGCGAGGCGACCGCGATCTCACCCATGATATCGGTGACGTGCTGCACCGAGGTCACGATCTCCTGCATGGTGGTGCCGGCACGCTCGACCAGGGCCGAGCCTTCGGCGACGCGGCCGACCGACTCGTCGATCAGCGTCTTGATCTCCTTGGCGGCGTTGGCCGAGCGCTGGGCGAGGGTGCGCACTTCGGTGGCCACCACGGCGAAGCCGCGGCCCTGCTCGCCGGCACGCGCCGCTTCCACCGCGGCGTTGAGCGCCAGGATGTTGGTCTGGAAGGCGATGCCGTCGATCACCGAAATGATGTCGCCGATCTTCTTCGACGAGGCTTCGATGCCGCTCATGGTCTGCACGACCTGGCCGACCACGTCGCCGCCCTGCGAGGCGACCGAGGCCGCGCCGGCGGCCAGCTGGTTGGCCTGGCGCGCACGTTCGGCGTTCTGCTTGACGGTGGAGGTCAGCTCCTCCATCGAGGCTGCGGTTTCCTCCAGGCTGGCCGCCTGCTGCTCGGTGCGGCGCGACAGGTCGTCGTTGCCGGTGGCGATCTCGCTGGCCGCGGCATTGATGCTGAGCGCCGCGGTCTGGATGCGCGCGACGATCGCGGCCAGTTGCTCGGTGGTGGCATTGGCGTCGTCGCGCATGGTCGCGAACACGCCCTGGAACTGGCCGTGCATGCGTGCGGTCAGGTCGCCGGCGGCGATCGATTGCAGCAGCGCGGACAATGCCTGCAGGTTGCCGTCGGCGGTGGCCATCAGCTGGTTGAGGCTGTCGACCATCAGGCGGAAGTCGTACTGGAAGCGCGCGGCGTCGCCACGCACGCTGAAGTCGCCGGCGGCCGCCGCACCGGCCAGGTGCTTGATCTCGCTGTTCATCGCGGTCAGGTTGTGCTTGACCGTGTCCATCGTCTCGGTGAGGCGGGCTTTCTCGCCGGGCAGGCGGTCCATGTTCTCGGACAGGTCGCCGATGGCATAGCGGCCCATGATCTGCGCCAGGCGCTCGGTCACCGCGATGTGCGCGGCGGCCAGGGCATTGCTGTCGCGGACCATGCGCCCGTAGTCGCCGGGGAAGACGCTCTCGTCCATGCGATAGCTGGTCTGGCCCCCATCGTGGCGCCGCGCCATCTCGATCTGTGCGGCCAGCACTTCGCGCAGTTGTTGCTGCATGCGCTGCATGTCGGCCAGCAGCCGCCCGCTTTCGTCGCGGCTGGGCACCACGATGCGGGCGTCGAGGCGGCCTTCGGCGATGTCGGCGGCGACGCCGGCAGCGCGACGCACATTGCGGGTCAGCGTGACCAGCGTATGCGCGCAGATCGCCGCGATCAGCAGCGTCAGCACGCCGAGCCCGGCCACCGCGGTCCACATCGCCTGCAGCGAGGCGTCCAGATGACGCTGCGACTGGCGCTGCAGCGCCTGCAACGCGGTGGCGCTCAACCCGTGCAAGGCCTCGTCCCAGCCATGCAGGGCCGCGTTCCAGCGCTGATCGGCATCGGCGCTGCCGCCGTCCAGGGCCTGCGCCAGTTGCGGCAGAGCGCGATCGGCGACGGCGGCTTCGGCGGCGACCGACTGCGACAGGGCCGGATCCGGCTGTTCGAGCAGGCCCAACGCCTTCTTCAGCTCATGCCGCAGGCGGCCCTGATCGCGAGCCAGTTCGGCGATCTGCGCGCGCAGGACCGGGGTGTCGGCGCCGGCCTGCGAGGGGTCGCGCATCGCGTCCAGCCGGGTCAGGGTCTGGCTGGTCACCGGGGCGTAGATCAGGCTGCTGACCACCAGGTGGTAGCTTTCCACGTAAGGCGTATAGACCAGTTGGCTGTCGTCGCGCAGGGCGTCCAGCGCGTCGTCGGCCTGGTCGGCGACCGCCGCGAAGTCGTTGCGCCTGCTCTGCAAGGTCTGTTGCAGTTGCGCCAGCGCCGCCGTGCTGCGGTCGAAGCCGGGCAGGGCCGGCACGGTCCGTTGCAGTTCGCGCAGCGCCCGGTCCGCGGTGTCGCGCGCCTGCGCCGTGTCGGCGACGGCGCCGACCTGTTCTTCCTGCAGGGCCGCCAGCAGCCGCAGCATCTCGCGCAATGGCGCGTAGCTGCGCAGCTCGGCGCGGCTGACCTCCACGCCGTCGCTGAGGGTGCGGGTGTACAGCAGCAGGGGAATGGCCAGCCCGATCAAGGCCAGCACGCCGATCAGGCTGAGCTTGCGCGCAATGGGGAGATCGTGCCAGACCCGCAAACGCGAGCGGCGGTCGGAGGCGGGCGGAGCGGCGTGGTTCGCGGAGTGCGACGTCATTGCGCGGGTCTCTGGGGGAAAGCGAAAGAAGGCATGCGCTCGCGAGCAAGCGCATACGATGGGAATGTAGGGGGGCGGACAGCGATCGAACTTCGCCGGGCGAAGACGCGCGCATGCGAGGGGATCGCCAGCGCTCGGCCGAATCGGGCAGATCTTTAGCGGCGGCTTGAGACAAAGATTGAATCTGTGATCTCGGCGGAGTTACGCGGCCATCAGGGTTGTGGCGCCCATGTGAGGAAAGGAGTGGGCAGGACATACGCGCTGCGGCGCGCTGCGGATGCAGCGCCGATGCAGGAGCTGCGCGATCTGCAAACGGCCGCACGATTCCGGGATGTGCAGGCCTGTCGAGAAGGCTGCGGGAACCGCGGTGACCGGCGCGTGTTGGCATGTCCTCGCTCGGTCCATTCGCCGATGGACGTGCCGCGCCGCTGTCGCTGGTGTCGCCTGCAGTGGGCGTGATCCGGCCGTGCCGGGCTGGCATCGAGGTCGGGCGAGGCAGGGGCAGTGGGGCGCTGGCGCGCCGTGGCAGGCACGCGATGGTGGCGAGGAGGCGCGGGGCGATGGCCGATGGCGGCGCGTGTCGAGCGCGCGTCGGGACAGCCGGCGTTCGATCAGGCAGGGGATGGCGGAATGTGCCGCTGGTGCAGGCGAGGTGGCCAGGCCGTGTGCGCCTGGCCACCGCCGTGGCCTCAGAACTCCCGCCAGGCGTCGCCGTTGCTGCCGGCGGCCACGACCGGACGGCGTGCCGCCGGTTGCGGCGCCGCGCCGGCCTTGCTCGCAACCCGCGCCGCCGGCTTGGCCGGTACCGCGCGGACCGCGGCCGGCGGCGCGATCGTGGCGACACGGTCGATCTTGAACAGCGCGACTGCATCGCTGAGCTGCACCGCCTGTTCTTCCATCGAGCGCGCGGCGGCGGTGGCTTCTTCGACCAGCGCGGCGTTCTGCTGCGTGGTCTCGTCCATCTGGGTGACGGTCTGGTTGACCTGCTCGATGCCGGCGGACTGCTCCTGCGAGGCCGCCGAGATCTCGCCCATGATGTCGGTGACACGCTGCACCGAGGCGACGATCTCGTTCATGGTGCGGCCCGCCTGGTCGACCAGCGCCGAGCCGGTGGCGACGCGGCCGACCGAGTCGTCGATCAGCGTCTTGATCTCCTTGGCCGCATTCGAGGAAAGCTGGGCCAGGGTACGAA
>NZ_NQYT01000020.1:0-91674 GCF_009192935.1 Xanthomonas sp. LMG 12461 | reverse complement strand
GGGAATGGGGAATGGGGAATGGGAAAAGCGGCAGGGCTGCAGCGCGACGGGTCGCTGCGTTCGTCAGCTCACTGCAATCGGGAATTACGGGCAACGCCGGGAACCCCGGCTTTTCCCATTCCCGATTCCCCATTCCCGACTCCCCGCTCATTTCCGCGGTGCCTCCACCTTGGCCAGCAACCCACCGAGGGCGTCGTCGGCGCTCTGGCCTTCGATCTGCAGTTCCGGGGCCAGGGCGATGCGGTGGCGCAGGGCCGGCTTGGCCACGTCGCGGATGTCGTCGGGGATCACGAAGTCGCGGCCGGACAGCACGGCCTGCGCGCGCGCCGCGCGGACCAGGGCGATGCTGCCGCGCGGGCCGGCGCCGAGTGCAATGCCGGGCCAGCGGCGGGTGGCGGCGACGATGCGCACGGCGTAGTCGATGACCTGCGGGTCGACGGCGATGGCCGCGGTGCCGGCCTGCATCGCCACCACGTCCTCGGCGCCGAGCACGCGCGGCACCTGCGACAGGTCGAAGTCGCCGGCGCTGCGGCCGCTGGTGACCGCGGCGACCATGCGCGCCTCGTCTTCCAGTTGCGGGTAGTCGATCAGGATCTTCAGCAGGAAGCGGTCCAGTTGCGCTTCCGGCAACGGGTAGGTGCCTTCCTGCTCGACCGGGTTCTGCGTGGCCAGCGCCAGGAACGGCGGTGCCAGCGGGAAGGCCGTGCCTTCGATGGTGACCTGGCCTTCCTGCATCACTTCCAGCAGCGCCGACTGGGTCTTGGCCGGGGCGCGGTTGATCTCGTCGGCCAGCAGCAGGTGGGTGAACACCGGGCCGCGGCGGATCTTGAAGCTCTCGGTCTTGGGGTCGTACACGGCGTGGCCGCTGACGTCGCTGGGCATCAGGTCCGGGGTGAACTGCACGCGTGCGTAGTTCAGTTCCAGGGCCTGCGCCAGCGCGCGCACCAGCAGGGTCTTGCCGAGGCCGGGCACGCCCTCGATCAGCACATGCCCGCCGGCCAGCAGCGCGATCAGGATCTGCTCCAGCACCTCCGGCTGGCCGATGAAGGCGTGGCCGACCGCGGCGCGGATCGCCTCGGCGCGTTCGATCAGGGCAGGGCCGGCGAGCGGCGCGACGGCGTCGGAGGAGGCGGTGGTCATAACTGGTTTCTCATCTGGACGAGGAGGCGGATGCGCTCGCGCAAGGCGGCGGGTTGGTTGGGCGGCGGCGGTTGCAGCGCCTGTTCGACCTGCGCCACGGGCAGCTGCAGGCGTTCGGCGATGGCGGCGGCCTGGGCCTGGCCCTCCAGCGCGGCGGCGATCGGCGCGCGCCGGCGCAGCCGCGCCAGGAACGCCTCGCGTACCGCCGCGTGCAGCAGGTCGGCGCGGCCGTAGCGCAGCAGGTGTTCGCCGCTGGCGCGCACGTGTTCCAGCAGCGAACGGCGATCCTCGGCCGGCGGCGCGAGCAGCGGCCCGAAACGCTGCATGCGCGACCACAGCCAGGCCAGCAGGACCAGCAACGCGGGCAGCCAGGCCGGCCAGCCGCGGGTGAACAGGGTGCGCCACAGCGATGGCAGTTCGGCCGAATAGATCAGGTGGATGGTGCCCTGGCCGTAGTTCGGCCCCAGCACCTGGCGTGCCAGCAGGCGGTTGCCGGCCTCGCGCAGCCCGCCGCTGCGCAGCACCGGATCGTCTTCCATCGGCGAGCCCTCGAACATCCTGCCGAGCCGGTCGTCCTGGTTCTCGAGGAAATCCAGTTCCGACAGCACGTCCACGCTGCCGTCGCCGTAGGGCACGCGCGCGAACACGAAGTCGTCGTCCTCGCCGCTCCACCAGTTGCTGGGCGTATCCGGGTCGATGTTGAAGCGGCGGCCGCCGCAGAACACCTTGTGTGGCGCCGCGCCCGGCACCGCCATGACCAGGCAGTCGTCCGGGCTGCGCGCCTCGACGGTGATGTCCAGCGCTTCCAGGATCGGCACGTCGCCGCGCTTGACCTCTGCGGTGGGCGTGCGCAGCACCAGATGTCCGCCATGCTCCACCCAGTCCAGCAAGGCGTCGCCGTCGGCCTTGCCGAGCATGCGTGGGTCGCCATACAGCACCACGCTGTCGTGCGGGCGCAGGCGCATCGCCTCCAGGTCCAGGCGTTGCCGCGACTCGGCACGCACGCCGTCGGCGCGCAGGGTCTGGCGCAGCGCGTACAGCGGGTTGTAGGCGGCCTCGCCGCGTGGCGGCAGCACGATCTCCCGCTCGGCGCGTTCGTAGCGGCCGAAGAACCAGGCCGCGCCGACGCTGACCAGCAGCAGGCCGACCAGGAAGATCAGCGCATTGCGCGTGCCGCTGTTCATGCCTGCCACCGGAACTGGCGCTGCAGGTCGTCGACCAGCGCATCGAAGGCGCTGTCCTCGGGCAGCCGGCCCGCATAGGCGGCGTGCTGCCAGACCCGCACCATGCGCGCGAACAGGCCGCGGTCGGCGTCGTCGGGCAGGCGTTGCGCGGCGCGCAGGCACTGCGCCTCGGTGGCGCTGGGCGGCAACACCAGATCGGCGCGCTCGCACAGCGTCGCCACGCTGGCCCGGTACAGCAGCGCCAGCGCGTCGCGGTGGCGGCCTTCGCGCCAGGCGCGTCGTGCCACCGTCGCCACGTCGTCCGGCAGCGGTTGCGGCGCCAGCACCGGCGTGTGCTCCGGTGCCGTCGCCACCGGTGCACGCCGGCGCCCGGTGCCGCGCATCCACGGCAGCCAGTGCCTGGCGGTCAGCAGCAGCATCAGCAGCAGGATGCCGGCCAGCACCCACATGCCCCACTTGCCGACGAACGCGATGGCCTGGGCGGCGGCCTTCATCCATTTGCCGAACGCGGTGAGGTCTTGCTGCTTGTCGTCCGGCTTGGGCGGTTCGTCGGGATTGCGCTTCTTCCAGTAGCCGATGGTGCGCTTGGCGGTCAGCAGCGGGTCGGCGTAGGCGCGGTCGGCGGCGCGGGCGAAGCGCGCATCGGCGGCGGGCTCGGTGTCGAACACTTCGTCCAGCGGGACCGGATGCGCGGCGTTGTGGTGGTGGGTATCGGCGGCGGGCTTGCTGTCGGCATCTGCATCCGCATCACTGTCAGTGTCCGTGTCGGCATCGGTATCGGCATCGGTCCCGTCATCGCGCCCGGCGTCGGCGGGAGCATCCTGCTCCGCCGCCGTCTGCACCGCCGTGTCGTCGGCCGCCGGCTGCGCACGCAGCGCCACGGCCGGCGCGGCGAGCAGGACCACGCACAGCAACGCCAGTGGCGCGGCGGCACGCAGGCGCGCGGCCATCCGACGCAGCGCCATTTCCACGTCCCAGGCTTCGAGCTGGGTGCGCCGGTTGAGGTACAGGCCGAAGCCGGCGCCGACGAAGAACGGTTCGATCAGGGTCATCGCCAGCCAGGCGATGGTGTTGAAGCCGATGTCCGCCCACACCGGGGTCTGCTGGCCGATCAGCGACCAGGCCGCGCGCGCGGTTTCCGGCAGCAGGTCGATGGGCACGAACAGGAAGATCGTGGCGATGCAGGCCAGGCTGAGCATGCCCTCGAACGTGGCGAAGACGCTGGCCATCAGCAGCGCGTGGCCGTAGATCGCCCCGCCCAGGGTGCGGCGGCGCTCGCGCTGCTGGCTGGCGCTCGCGCCTTCCAGCAGTTCCAGCGGCATGAACACGCTGCGCGCCGGGCTCAGCCGGCGCCAGGTCAGGTAGCCGATCAGGGTGCGCCAGCCCCAGGCGCCCTGCGCGCGCACGGTGTCGCGCACGCGCGGCACGTCGCCGAACACCGCGCGCGAGATCACGAACAGCGGGATCCGGTCCAGCACCGGCTTCAGCCACCACAGCAGCAGCGGTGCCAGCCACAGCGCATCGATCGCCCAGGCGCCGAGGTTGAGCACGGCGAACAGCGGCAGGGTGACCAGCAGCCAGGGCTTCCAGATCGCCCCGGCGTGGCGGCGGATCAGGGCGCTGCCCAGTTCCATCGCTTCCCAGGCCGAGCGTGCGCGCAGCACCACGTCCAGGCGCTCAATCCGCATCGATGGCCTCCGCGCGGCCGCGCCCGCCGCGCCACAGCCACGCCAGCACCAGCGTCCAGAGCGCCGCCGACACGCTGTACTTGATCCACGCCGGCACGGTCGCGATGGACGACCAGAACGCCTCGATGAAGGCGGCCACCAGCAGCATCGCAGCCACGCCCAGGCACAGCCGCGCGCCGATCTTGCCGCCTTCCACCAGCGCATCGATGCGCCGCCGCCGTCCCGGCGCCAGCACCTTCAGGCCGAGCTGCAGGCCGGCACCGCCGGCGATCACGATCGCGGTCAGCTCGAACGGCGCATGCCCGGCGACGAAGCGCCAGAAGGTGATGCCGTAGCCGATCTGGTGCAGGTGCCCGGCCACCGCGCCGATGGTGATGCCGTTGAACAGCAGCACCAGCACCGTGCCCAGTCCCGCCAGCAGGCCACTGGCGAACGTGCGCAGGCCGATGCTGATGTTGTTCATGATGTAGTGGCCGAACATCTGCCAATCGGTGCCGCTGTCGCGGCCGAGCTTCTGTGCGCTGGCGGCCGGGTCGTACATGCGCTCGACCTGGGTGACCTGCATCGGGTCCATCAACCCGTGGATCAGTTCCGGACGGAACTGCAGCAGCACGAAGATGGTCACCAGCGGCACCACGAACAGCGCGGTGGCCGCCGCCATGTAGCCGGCCTGGCTGCGCACCAGCTGCGGGAACTCGGCGAACAGGAATTCCGCCGCGCGCCGCCAGCGCGGACGCGGCGCCCGGTACAGGACGGTGTGGCCCTGCTGCATCAGGTGCTGCAGGCGCGCGGTGACCTGCGGGCTGTAGCCGCGCCTGCGCGCCAGCGCCAGTTGATGGCACACGCGCCGGTAGCGCGCCGGCATGTCCTCGTCGGCGAGCGGCGTCGGCTGGTCTGGAATCGGGATCGCGGTCGGCGGCGCGGCGGTCTTGCTGGCGTCGCTGGCGGCGCCGGCCTTGTTCGGCGCCGACCTGCGCGCGCTGCGCTGCAGCCAGGCCTCGAACACCTGCCATTCCTGCTGATGACGGAGGACGAACTGTTCCTGTTTCATCGGCGGCCCAGCAGCCAGTTGGCCATCGCGTACAGGCGCAGCACCCCGGCCTGGCCCGGCGTCTCGGTCAGCGGCTGCGCCAGCGCGGCCAGTTCCAGTTGCCGCTCCGGGGTGAGCCGCGGCGCGCGCTCGGCGAAGGCGATCAGCGCCGCCTGTTCGGCCGGCAGCAGCGGCCGCGGCGGCGCGAGCGCGCTGGCGATCGGCGGCAGCGCCTCGTCCTCGCGCGGCGGCTGGTGCACCACCAGCGTGCCCGCGACCAGGTCGCCCAGGCGCCGCGAATGGGTGTCGAACAGGCAGGCGATCAGGCCGACGGCGTAGCCGAACGGCAGCATGTCCACGGTGCGCAGCAGGTTGCGGGTGATCGCGGCCATCCAGCCCACCGGCGCGCCGTTGCGCGCCACCACGCGCAGGCCCAGCGCCTGCTTGCCCAGGGTCTGGCCGCGCCAGCCCTCCAGCACGATCGGGTACGCCCAGAACACCAGGAACATCGCCACCAGGTACAGGCCCTGGCCGAGGCCGCCGAGCATGCCGAGGAACATGCCCATGGCGGTGAGCAGGGCGAAGCGCAGCGCCAGGTCGATCAGCCAGGCCAGCGCGCGCGGTACCGCACCGGCGGCCGGCAGATGCAGCGGCACGCCCTCGGGGGTGATGACTTCGCGGTAGGTATCGAGCATGCCGCTTACCGCCGCCAGGTGGTGCGGCGGACACGGGCACCTGCGATGTGGGGAGGCCGTCCTTCCGTTCGGCCGGCTGCCTGTGGCGGCATGCTGCTCTCGACTGCGTCCTGCTCCGAAGCGGCACTTTAGCCGGCGTGGCGTGAATTGCCCAGCACGCCGGCGGCGCCGATCAGCGTACCGTGCCGCCGTCGCGCTGGCGCCCGGAGAACAGCTTGCGCACGCCGGCGACCAGCGCCATCAGGCCGATCAGCAGCAGCTTCCAGGCCTTGGCCAACAACAGGCCCAGCTTGGCGAACAGGCCGGCCTTGGCCGCCAGGCCGCCGCCGATCAGGGTGGCCAGGCCGTAGCTGGCGATCTTGTCGGTGGACGGGTTGTGGTCGGCATAGCGGGCGCCGCTGTCGAACTCGGCCATCGGCAGCAACTGCTGCATGCCCTCGCGCACCTGCGCCAGTTCGCCCATGCCTGAGACCGCATTGAGGCTGAGGTAGCCATGCCGGCCGAGCACGCGGATGTCGTAGTTGAGGGTGTGCTCGTGCTCGCCGGCGAACGCCAGCTCGCGCGCCCAGTACAGCTTCTTGCTGCCGGTGTCGTAGCGCGGCGGCACCGCCCAGCCGATCAGGTCGACCTGCTCGTAGCCGGCCTTCTTGCGCTGCGCGTTGGACTCGCGCGTCTCCTCCTGCATGTCCTTGAGCATGGCCTGGTAGTCGATCTTGCTGGCGTCCTCGTCGGACACGTAGCCGTCGTCGGAATAGGTGACGACCACCGCCCAGCTGCCCTTCTCGTCGAGTGCGGGCTGGCGCGGCACGATCAGGCCCAGCACGTCGTCGTCGGGCGGGTTGCCCCAGTAGCTCTCCAGCACCCTGCGCGCGTCGGCCTTGTCCAGAAAGCGGAACGCCGGGCCGAGGTCGAAATGCACCTTGGCCTGCGGCAGGTCGATATGCCCGTCGCGGAAATGCAGCGAGCCGACGAACTGCTCGGCGGTCATGTCCGGGCCGCTGTCCTGGGCCAGCACCGGGCCGGAGGTGGCGCACAGCGCGCAGAAAAAAGCGGCCAGCAGGCCGCGCAGCGAGATCTTGAGCATCGGCGATTCCATTCGTTCGGTGGCGTCCCCACGCCAGAGGCGCCTAGTGTCGCGCAAGCGCGCGGCGCACGCCAGCCGCGGCGCAGGTGCCGCAACCACCGCAGTGGCCTCAGCCGTTGCCGGTGAGGTAACGGTCCTTCAGCCGCACGTAGTGCTGCGCCGAGTAGTGCAGGCTCTCGATCTCCTTGTCGCTGAGCATGCGCGCCTTGCGCGCGGGATTGCCCAGCCACAGCTCGCCCTTGCCGACGGTCTTGCCCGGGCCGACCACCGCACCGGCACCGACGAAGCCGTATTTCTTCACCGTGGCGCCATCGAGGATGCACGCGCCCATGCCGATCAGGCACAGGTCCTCGATGGTGCAGGCATGGATGATGGTGCCGTGGCCCACGGTCACGTCCGCGCCGATCAAGGTCGGGTAGCCGGCCGCGTTGAACGGGCTGTGGTGGCTGACGTGGATGATGGTGCCGTCCTGGATGTTGCTGCGCGCGCCGATGCGCACGTAGTTGACGTCGCCGCGGATCACCGTGCCCGGCCATACCGACACGTCGTCCTCCAGCACCACGTCGCCGATCACGGTGCAGGCCGGGTCGACATAGACGCGCGCGCCCAGCTGCGGAGTCGTGTCGAGGTAGGGGCGGATCGGGGACATGCTGCTCTCCGGCGGTGGGCGGCCGGCGGCCACGCGGGCGCCGATGATAGCGCGGCGCCTGGCGCCGGCTGCCGCCTGTGGAGCGCCCGAGGGGCTGGGCGAAGCACGCGATTGTGCGATAAACGCACCGCTAATCGATATTCGCACTTGAATGGTGCAGTGCGATAAAACTAGCGTTGCCGCTGTCCCGGCGCCTGGCAGCGCGCGACGCGTGCCCGCTGGCGGCCGCGGCGCCGCCCGCCGCCGGTGCGGTCCCGATTCTGTTGGAGATGGTGCATGTCCTGTGCGTTTTCCCGCGGCCTGGCCCTGCTCGCGGCCCTGCTTCCCGGTGCCGTGTGCGCCTACCAGGCCGAGCCGCCGCCGCCGGAGCGCAGCGTGCTCACCGTGGACCGCTACGCCGACGACGACGCCCCGGGCTCCTTGCGCTGGGCGATCACCACCGCCAACCAGGCCCCCGGCCGCTACCGCATCGAGATCGCCGCGGTGGGCGCGCCGCCGTACGTGATCCGCCCGCGCGCACCGTTGCCGGCGCTGCAGGGGCCGCTGCAGGTGGTGGGCCTGGCGCGGGCGCACGACGGCCAGTACATCGCCATCGACGGTGCCGGCTACATCCACGGCAAGGGCACCGCCGCCTGCCCGGGCGCCGAGAAGGGCCAGTTCGGCACCAACGTGCGCAGCACCACGCTGCCCGGCCTGGTGCTGCGCGATACCCATGGCGTGGAACTGAGCGGCCTGGAGATCCGCAACTTCTGCATCGGCGTGCTGCTCAACCGCGCCAGCGACAATGTGCTGCGCGACAACCGCATCGTCGCCAACCACGGCGGCGCCGGGGTGATGCTGACCGGCGACGACGGCAACGGCCAGTCCACCGCCACCACCACCGTGCGCAACCGCATCGAGCGCAACACCTTCCTCGACAACGGCGACGGCCTGGAACTGACCCGCGGCGCGGCCTGGAACCTGGTGGCCGACAACGTGTTCCGCTCCACCGATGCCAATCCCGAGCCCTCGCAGGGCATCGAGATCCTGTGGGGCAACGACAACACCGTGCTGCGCAACCGCTTCGAGCGCTATTCCGACGGGCTGCAGATCAACTGGGGCAACCGCAACACCATCGCCGACAACGACTTCGCCGGCAATTCGATCGGGGTCAGCGTCACTGGCCGCGACAATCTGATCGAGGGCAACCGCCTGACCGGCAACGGCATCGGCATCGCGGTACGCCCGCAGCCGCGTAGCGAGCCCAACCGGTTCAGCGCCAACCTGCTGTCCGGCAATGGCCTGAAGATCGAACGCTGCTTCGCCGGCGGCGCCTGCGTGCCCGGCCAGGCGCGCGGCGCCATCGTGTTCGGCGTGCCGGGCCTGGAGCATGCGTCCTTCGTCGGCTCGCGCGGCATCGGCGTCGATCCGGACCCGCGCAAGCGCGCGGCGATCTGCGGCGCTGCTGCGCCCGACGGTTGCCAACCGCCGCCGAACTTCGGCCAGGCCGCTCCGCAGTTGCGCAAGATCGAACGCGGCGCCGGCGTGCCGCAGGTGCAGGGCAGCTTCGTCGGCCGGCCCGGCCATCTCTACACGGTGGAGCTGTTCGGCAATCGCCACCGCGGCGACGACGAAGCCGAACGCTATCTTGGCCGCGTCGAGACGCAAGTGGATGCACAGGGACAGGGCCGCTTTGCGCTGCCGCTGGACGGCGATGGCGCGGTGCTGGCCACACTCACCGCCACCGTCACCAGCGACGATGGCGCGACCTCGCCGCTGAGCGCACCGCTGGCGGTGACGCCGTGAGCCGCGTCGTCTCCGCCGGCGCGCGTGCGCCGCGCCGCCTGCCGCCGTTGCCGGCCTGGTCGCTGCTGGCTGCGGTCATCGCCTTCGACCCGGCGGTCGCCGCCGCGCAGGACGCCGCCGACCTGGCGCACAGCACCTTGACCGGCGACTGGGACGGTACGCGCAGCGACTGGCTGCAACGCGGCGTCAACGTGCGCGGCGACTACGTCGGCGAAGCCATGGGCGTGGTCGACGGCGGCCGCGGCGAGCGCGGCGCGCGCTATGCGCAGCAGGTGCGGCTGGGCGTGGACCTGGACCTGGCGAAACTCGCCGGCTGGGGCGGCGGCACGCTGCACGTGACCGTCAACGACCGCCGCGGCCGCAGCACCTCGGCCGATCTGCTCGGCAACCGCTTCCCGATCCAGGAAGCC
Organism: Xanthomonas sp. LMG 12461; assembly: GCF_009192935.1. Lineage (NCBI taxonomy): Bacteria > Pseudomonadati > Pseudomonadota > Gammaproteobacteria > Lysobacterales > Lysobacteraceae > Xanthomonas > Xanthomonas sp. LMG 12461. Next base: position 82,009 of record NZ_NQYT01000020.1, on the reverse strand, counting down.
TATGGCGGCCAGTTCACCCGGCTGACCGAACTGAGCTACGACCGCCGCTTCAACGACGGGCGCAGCTACATCAAGGCCGGCTTCTACGCGATGGGCAACCAGTTCGGCGCGCACACGCTGCTGACCAACTTCGTCAACGCCGCGTTCTGCGCGCATCCGCTGGCGATGTCCGGCAACAGCGGCTGGTACAACTATCCCAACGCGCGCTGGGGCGCGGAGGCGGCGCAGCAACTGACGCCGGCGGCGAACCTGCGGGTCGGCTGGTTCCAGGTCAACCCCAGCACCAACAACAACGTGCACACCGCGTTCGACCTGGACGCGCGCGGCACCACCGGCTCGCTGTTTCCCGTCGAACTCACCTGGACGCCCGGCGCCAGCGGCGCCTATCCGGGCACCTACAAGTTCGGCGGCTACTACGACTCCTCGCGGGTGCCGCGCAAGGGTCTGGACCCGCGCGCCACCACCGGCCGCGACGGCGCCTACCTGCTGGTGGAGCAGAAGCTTTATTCGCCCGGCGGCGAGCGCGGCCGCGGCCTCACTGGCTTCGCCCAGTACATGGTGTCCGACCATGCCACCGCGCAGATCACCCGTTGGTACGCCGTGGGCGGCGTGTACCAGGGCATCGGCCGGCGCAGCCAGGACCGCATCGCGCTGGGCTACGTCGGCGCCGACATCAACCACCGCCTGCTCGACGCGCGGCGCGCGGCGCTGCTCGATGCCGGCGTGCCACCGGAGGCGCCGGTGTTCGCGCTCGACACCGCCGAGGAACTCTACGAACTGTCCTACAGCGCGCAGCTGACGCCGTGGCTGATGCTGCGGCCGGACGTGCAGTACATCGTCAACCCCGGCACCTTCGCCTATGCGCGTACCGACAACGCGCTGGCGGTGGGGCTGCAGGTCAAGCTCACCTTCTGAGCGCGCGCTGCGCGCCTCCTGCCCAGGCCGATCCCGATGCCCTTGTTGCCACGACGACTGACCTTCCTGTGCTGCGCCGGCCTGCTGCTGGCCTCGCCGCTGCAGGCCGCACCTGCGGTGCCTCCGGCAGCGGCGCCCGCCGCGCCGTCCGCGGGCGCGCCGCTGCCGCCGGCGCGCGTGCTGCAGATCCGCGGGCTCGCCATCGGCACCGGCCTGCCCAAGATCATCGTGCCGATCACCGCGCACGATGCCGGGGAGGCGCTGGCGCAGGCGCAGCGCATCGCCGCCTCGCCCGATGCGGACCTGGCCGAGTGGCGCATCGACCTGATGGACGGGGCCACCGACGCGGCGGCGCTGGCGGCCCTGGGGCCGCGCCTGGCGCAGGCGCTGCACGGCAAGCCGCTGCTGCTGACCTTCCGCACCAAGGCCGAGGGCGGCGCGGTGGCGATCGACGATGCCGCCTACGGCGCGCTGTACGCGCGCCTGCTGGACGCGCGCTTCGCCGACCTGCTCGATGTGGAGATGTTCCGCGACCCGGCGGTGCTGCGGCAAGTGGTTGAGCATGCGCACCGGCAGGACGTGTATGTGGTGATGTCCAGCCACGACTTCCACGCCACTCCCCCGGTGGCGGAGATCGTGGCGCGGCTGCAGCGGCAGCAGGCGCTGGGCGCCGACGTGCTGAAGATCGCGGTGATGCCGCGAGATCCGGGCGACGTGCTGCACCTGCTCGACGCCACCTGGCAGATGCGCCAGCGCAGCGGGCAGCCGCTGCTGACCATGGCGATGGGGCCGCTGGGCGCGGTGTCGCGGCTGTCCGGCGAGACCTTCGGGCAGAGCCTGACCTTCGGCATGCTCGGCAGCGCCTCGGCGCCCGGGCAGATCGACGCGGCGCGGTTGCGGCAGACGCTCGATGCGCTGCATGCCGCCGCGCCGCCCAAGTAATCCCGCGACGCTGCCGTCCTCGTTCGCCGTTCCTGCAGGAGTGTTGCCATGAGCCATGCCGCCGCCACGCCCGCCGCCCTCGTCCTGGATCGCATGAGCGGTTTCCAGTGGACGGCGATCGCGGTCTGCGTGCTGTTGAACATGCTCGACGGCTTCGACGTGATGGTGATGGCGTTCATCGCCCCGCACGTGTCGGAGGCCTGGCGTTTGTCCGGCAAGCTGCTGGGGATCGCGCTCAGCGCCGGGCTGGTGGGCATGGCGCTGGGCTCGCTGCTGCTGGCGCCGCTGGCCGACCGCTGGGGCCGGCGCAACATGATCCTGTGCTGCCTGGTGATCCTGACCGTCGGCATGGCCGCCTCGGCACTGGCGCAGGACATCTGGCAACTTGCGGCGCTGCGCGTGTTCACCGGCATCGGCATCGGCGGCATGCTCGCCGGTGTCGGCGTGATCACCGCCGAATACGCCAGCCCGAAGTGGCGCAGCACCGCAGTGGCCCTGCAGGCCACCGGCTATCCCATCGGCGCCACGCTGGGCGGGTTGATCGCCGCGATGCTGCTGGAACGCTGGGGCTGGCATGCGGCCTTCCTGTTCGGCGCACTCGCCTCGCTGCTGTGCATCCCGGTGGTGCTGGCGTTGCTGCCCGAATCGCTGGACTTCCTGCTCAGCCGGCGCCCGCCGGATGCGCTGGCGCGGCTCAATGCGCTGCTGACGCGCATGCGCGCGCCGACCCTGGATGCGCTGCCGCCGCGACCGCCGGTGCAGGAGAAGGCGGGCTACGCTGCGCTGTTCACCCCCGGCCTGCGCCGCAACAGCGTGCTGATCGCGCTGGGCTTCTTCATGCACATGTTCGCCTTCTATTTCGTGCTGAGCTGGACGCCGAAACTGCTGGTGCAAGCCGGGCTGTCGGCCGAGCAGGGCGTCACCGGCGGGGTGCTGCTGAACCTGGGCGGCATCGTCGGCGGCGCCTTGTTCGGCGGCCTGGCCGCACGTTTTCTGCTGCCACGGCTGACCGCCGTCAGCTTCCTGATCGCCGCACTGGGAATGGCGGCGTTCGCCACGCTCGGCACGCAGTTGCAGCTGGCCTTCCCCGTGGCCTTCGTGATCGGCGCGGCGCTGTTCGGCTCGATGGCCGGCCTGTATGCGCTGGCGCCGATCGTGTTCGCGCCCACCGTGCGCACCACCGGCCTGGGCTGGGCGATCGGCATCGGCCGCGTCGGCGCGATCCTTTCGCCGATGACCGTCGGCGTGCTGGTCGACGCCGGCTGGCAGCCGGCCAACCTGTATTACGTGCTGGCGTTGCCGCTGCTGGTGGCCATTGCCGCGGTGCTGACGATGCGGCTGCAGCCGGCGCGTTGAGGGCGGGGCGGCGCGGGCGCGGCTCCATTCCAGTCTTCGAGCGCAACGCGCTTTGCGGCGCGGCCTGGCTTGCGTCACACGATCGGCGCCGTGTCCGGCGCCATACCCAATGTGTCGGCCAACCTGCGGCGCCTCGGTCGAGGCGCTGTGAGGTCCGCACATGCGGCGGCGATCCATTGCCGCCGCGCGCAGATGGCGCCGGTGCGCCGGATTCCTACTTGGCGTTCGGCAAGGCGTAGGCGATCACGTAGTCGCCGCGGTCCGGCGACTGCCGCGCGCCGCCGGCGGTGATCACGATGTACTGCTTGCCGGTCTTGGTCGACACGTAGGTCATCGGCCCGCCCTGGCTGCCCACCGGCAGCCGTGCCTTCCACAGTTCCTTGCCGGTGCCGCTGTCGAACGCCCGCAGGTAGTAGTCCTGGGTGCCGGCGATGAACACCAGGCCGCTCTGCGTGGCCAGGGTGCCGCCCAGGGTCGGCATGCCGACCGGGATCGGCAGGTGCATCTTGAAGCCGAGCGGGCCGGTGTCCTGCACGGTGCCCACCGGCACCTGCCAGGCGATGCGGCGGGTCTTCAGGTCGATCGCGCTGAGCGTGCCGAACGGCGGCGCCTGGCAGGGGATGCCCAGCGCCGACAGGAAGCGGTTCTTGTTGACCGCGTACGGCGTGCCCTTCAACGGCACCGCGCCCATGCCGGTGTTGACCGCCTCGCCGCCGCTGGAGGCGGCGGCCTTGTCGGCCTTCTGCGGAATCATCTGCACCCACAGCCCCAGGCGCATGTCGTTGGCGAACACCACGTCGTGCACCGGGTCGACCGACAGCCCGCCCCAGTTCATGCCGCCCAGCGAGCCGGGGAAGCTCAGCGACACGTCGGTGCCGGGCGCGGTGTACAGGCCCTCGTAGCGCATCTTCTTGAAGGCGATGCGGCACAGCATCTGGTCCAGCAGGGTGGCGCCCCACATGTCCGCTTCGCTCAGGTGCTTGGTGCCGATCTGCGGCATGCCCACCGACAGCGGTTGGGTCAGCGCATATGGTTCGTGGGGGATGTCGGCGGCCTTCACCGGCACCTCGCGGACCTCGGTCAGCGGTTTGCCGGTGGCGCGGTCGAGCACGTACAGCTGGCCGGCCTTGGTGCCGATGATCAGCGCCGGCACCTTGCGGCCGTCGGCCATCGGGAAGTCGATCAGGCTCGGCTGCATCGGCAGGTCGAAGTCCCACAGATCGTTGTGCACGGTCTGGTAGACCCACTTGACCTGGCCGGTGCTGGCGTCCAGCGCGGTGATCGAGGCGCCGAAGCGGTGGTCCAGCGCGCTGCGCTCGGCACCGTACAGGTCGGTGGACGGGCTGCCCATCGGCAGGAACACCGTGTTGGAGGCGGCGTCGTAGGACATCGGCGCCCACACGTTCGGCGTGCTGCGCACGTAGGTCTTGCCCGGCGCCGGCGGCTGCGTGTCCTGCGGATTGCCCGGATCGAAGGCCCAGCGCTGTGCGCCGGTGATCACGTCGAAGCCGCGGATCACGCCGCCGGGCATGTCGGCCTGCACGTTGTCGGCGACGCGGCCGCCCACCACCACCGTGGTCCCGGCCACGGTCGGCGCCGAGGTCAACTGGTAGAACGGATCGGGTGCGGCGCCGAGGCCGGCCTTCAGGTCGACCTGGCCGTTCTGGCCGAAGCCGCTGCAGAACGCGCCGGTGTCCGCGTCCAGCGCGATCAGCCGCGCGTCGATGGTGTTGGTCAGCACGCGGCGCCGGCAGTTGGCGCCGGCCGGCAGTGCCGCTGCCGCCACCGGCGAGGCGTTGGCGGCGCTGGGCTGGACCAGCGCCGCATCGGCATCGAAGTAGGCCAGGCCGCGGCAGCGCTGCCAGACCGAGGACTGCGCGTTGATCTCGCGCTTCCACAGCTGCCGGCCGCTGCTGGCGTCCAGCGCGATGACGTTGTTGTGCGGGGTGCACACGTACAGCGTCTCGCCGATCTGCAGTGGGGTGGTCTGGTCTTCGGCGCCGTTGCCGTCGCTGAGGGCGATGTCGCCGGTGCGGTAGGTCCAGGCCACCTGCAACTGGCCGACGTTGCCGCGGCCGATCTGGTCCAGCGCGGCGAAGCGGCTGCCGCCGGCGGTGTTGCCGTAGTGGCTCCAGTCGCGCTGCGCCTGCGCCGGGGTCACCGGCACCGGTGCCGGGCCGGGGCCGCTGGCGACCACCGGCGGATGCGGCACGAACATGCCGGCCAGGCCGCCGGCGCAGGCCAGCGCCAGCACCGCCGCCAGCGCATAGGCGCCGCGTCCGCCGGGCAGGCCGCGGGCGCGGCGCAGGGTCGGGTAGACCAAGGCGACCAGCAGCGCCAGCACCGCCGGCATCATCAGCCGCGACACCAGCGGCCAGAACGCCAGGCCCGCATCCCAGTACGCCCAGGCCACGCTCAGCACGAACGCCAGCGCGTACAGCCAGGCGCCGGCCGGGCGCCGCCGCAGCACCAGCAGCGCCGAGGCCACGCAGGCCGCGCCCATCGCCAGGAAATAGAGGCTGCCGCCGAGGGTGGCCAGGCGGATGCCGCCGACCAGCAGCGCCAGTCCGATCAGCGCCAGCAGCAGGCCGACGCTCCACAGCAATATCCGGCCGCCGGCCGACACATCCGATTGGGTTTGCACGTTTTCGATCCTCTGCAGCAGGGTAGGCGCGTGGCGCCCGCGGCCGGCCACGAGGGCGAAGGCGGGCGTGCGCACGATGACATGCCGCGTCTGGAAAGGACGTCGCCACGTTGGGCGATTATCGCATTTGTGTTCGGTAATAGAACGAATGGCGCCGTCCGCCGGTGCGACGCTGTGTGCCGGTTTCCGACGTTTCTCCGACCTTGGTGAAGCCCGTACAACGCACTGTTACAGACATGGTGCGATGCGACACATCCGTGGAGTAGCGTTGCGCGTTTCTTCCCAGCCGCACTCCCCCATGTCCGACCGTTTCCAGGCGCCTCGTCGTCCCGTTCGCTGTGCCGTATTGCTGGCCATTGCCGTGGCCGGAGGCTGCTCCGGTGACAAGCCGGCGTCCGCGCCGCCGCCGCGGGTGGGGGTGCTGACCCTGGGCGCGCGCACGCTGCCGGTGGAGCGCACCCTGGCCGGCCGCACCGTGGCCTACGAGACCGCCGACGTGCGCCCGCAGGTCGGCGGGCTGCTGCGTCAGCGCCTGTTCCAGGAGGGCCAGGAGGTCAAGGCCGGGCAGGCGCTGTACGTGATCGATCCGGCGCCGTACCAGGCCGCCTACGACATCGCCCGCGGCAACCTGGTGCAGGCCGAGGCGGCGCTGGCCAGCGCGCGGCCCAAGGCCGAGCGCACCCGCAGCCTCACCGACATGGACGCGGCCAGCAAGCAGGACGCCGACGACGCGGTGTCCGCGCTGCGCCAGGACGAGGCGGCGGTGGTCGCGGCCAAGGCGGCGCTGCAGGCCGCGCGCATCAACCTCGACTACACCCGCATCACCGCGCCGATCTCCGGCACCATCGGCACCTCCGCCTACACCGTTGGCGCGCTGCTCACCGCCGCGCAGGACGCGGCGCTGACCACCATCCAGCGGCTGGACCCGATCTACCTGGACGTCACCCAGTCCAGCACGCAGATGCTGGCGCTGCGCCGCCAGCTCGACGCCGGGCAGATCCATGCCATCGACGGCAAGGCGCAGGTGCAGGTGCGGCTGGAGGACGGCAGCACCTATCCGCATGCCGGCACCCTCGAATTCGTCGGCACCCAGGTCAACGCCGGCACCGGCAACGTCACCCTGCGCGCGGTGGTGCCCAATCCCGAACACCTGCTGCTGCCGGGCATGTACCTGCGCGCGGTGCTGCCGATGGCCACCGACCAGGGCGCGGTGCTGGTGCCGCAGCAGGCAGTGACGCGCGACAGCAAGGGCGAGCCTGTCGTGAAGCTGCTCGACGCGCAGAACAAGGTGGTGGAGCGGCACATCCGCACCGGCGAGGCCATCGGCCACGACTGGCTGGTGGAGTCCGGGCTCAAGCCGGGCGAGCGCCTGATCGTGGTCAACGGCAGCCGTGCCGAACTCGGCAAGCCGGCGCAGCCGTATCCGGTCACCGCCGCCCAGCTCGATGCCGCGCCGGCGCTGCCGGGCGACGACGCCCAGGCCGACTGAGGACTCCCGCATGTCGCGCTTCTTCGTCAACCACCCGGTGGTGGCCTGGGTCATGGCCATCGTCATCGTCCTGATCGGCATGCTGGCCATCCATGGGCTGCCGGTCGAACGCTATCCGCACATGGCGCCGCCCACCATCACCGTGCGCGCCACCTACACCGGCGCCTCGGCGCAGACGGTGGAAAACACCGTCACCCAGCTGATCGAGCAGTCGCAGCAGAGCCTGGACCACCTGCTGTACATGACCTCCACCAGCGCCTCGGACGGCACCGCGCAGGTCAACCTGGTGTTCGAGACCGGCACCAACGCCGACACCGCGCAGGTGCAGGTGCAGAACCAGTTGCAGTCGGTGATGTCGGTGTTGCCGCAGGCGGTGCAGCAGAACGGCCTGGTCATCACCAAGTCCAGCGGCTCGCTGTTCGAGGTGGTGGCGTTCACCTCCGACGACGGCAGCATGGACAACTTCGATGTCGCCAACTACATGGAATCGAACATCGACGACCAGATCAGCCGCGTCAGCGGCGTCGGCAACATCCAGCCGATGGGCTCGGAATACGCCATGCGCATCTGGCTGGACCCGGAGAAGCTGCGCAAGTACGCGCTGATGCCCTCGGACGTGGAGAACGCGCTGCAGTCGCAGAACACCGACGTGTCCGCCGGCGAGATCGGCGGCCAGCCGGCGCTGCGCGGGCAGCGCCTGGACGCCACCGTGACCACCCGCAGCCGCCTGCAGACCCCGGCGCAGTTCGGCGCGATCGTGCTCAAGAGCGATGCCAGCGGCGCCGCCGTGCACCTGTCGGACGTGGCCAGGATCGGCCTGGGCCCGGAGACCTACGACAGCATCACCCGCTTCAACGGCAAGCCCTCGGCCTCGCTGGGCATCGAGCTCAACTCCGACGCCAACGCGGTGGAGACCTCCAAGGCCATCGACCAGCGCCTGCAGGAACTCAAGCAGTACTGGCCGCACGGCTTCAACTACCACATCGCCTTCAGCACCACGCCGTTCGTCACCACCTCGATCAAGGAAGTGGTCATCACCCTGATCGAGGCGGTGCTGCTGGTCGTGGCGGTGATGTACCTGTTCCTGCAGAACTGGCGCGCCACCCTGATCCCGACCATCGCCGTACCGGTGGTGCTGATGGGCACCTTCGGCGTGCTCGCCGCGTTCGGCTACTCGATCAACACCCTGACCATGTTCGCGATGGTGCTGGCGATCGGCCTGCTGGTCGACGATGCCATCGTGGTGGTGGAGAACGTGGAGCGGGTGATGGGCCAGGAGGGCCTGCCGCCGAAGGAGGCGACGCTGCGCTCGATGCAGCAGATCGGCGGCGCCCTGGTCGGCATCGTGCTGGTGCTGACCGCGGTGTTCGTGCCGATGGCGTTCTTCAACGGCGTCACCGGCGTGATCTACCGGCAGTTCTCCATCACCATCGCCGCCTCGATGATCCTGTCGGTGCTGGTGGCGATGACCCTGACCCCGGCGCTGTGCGTGACCATCCTCAAGCCGCTGCACCAGGGCGAGGCGCCGATCGGCTCGCACGGGCGCCTGGGCTGGTTCTTCATCTGGTTCAACACCCGCTTCCGACACCTGTCCGAGCGCTACCGCACGCTGGTCGAACGGGTGCTGGGCAAGCGCGCGCTGGGCCTGCTCGCCTATGCGCTGCTGATCGCGGTCACCGGCCTGCTGCTGTGGCGCCTGCCCGGTGCGTTCCTGCCCGACGAGGACGAGGGCATGCTCAACGTGCTGGTCAAGCTGCCGGCCGGCTCCACCCTGGAGCAGACCCTGGCGGTGACCGACCGGCTGACCAAGGCCGCGCTGAAGGATCCGGGCGTGCGCTCGGTGCTGTCCTCGGCAGGCTTCAGCGTCACCGGCGCCGGCCAGAACGTCGGCATGGCCTTCGTGCGCCTGAAGGACTGGGACGACCGCGACGACGATGCGGCGACCATCGCCGACCATCTGAACAAGGCGCTGGCCGACGTGCCCGACGCGGAACTGTTCGTGACCTCGCCGCCAGCGATCACCGGCCTTGGCGACGCCTCCGGTTTCACCTTCGAACTGATGGACTACGAAGGCGCCGGCCACGCCGCCCTGGTCGCCGCGCGCGACAAGCTGCTGCGGCTGGCCCAGCACGATCCCAAGCTGATGAACGTGCGCTACGCCAGCCTGGAAGACGCGCCGGTGTACGCGGTCAAGATCGACGACGCCAAGGCGCAGGCGCTCGGCGTGGACCCGGGCGACATCAACGCCACGCTCAACAGCGCGCTCGGCGGCGACTTCGTCAACAACTTCATCTACAAGGGCCGCATCAAGAAAGTCTACGTGCAGGGCGATGCCGATGCACGCATGGCGCCGCAGGACCTGGACCGCTGGACGGTGCGCAACGGCGGCGGCGACATGGTGCCGATGTCGGCGTTCACCCGCTCGCACTGGACCAGCGCGCCGGCGGCGCTGGAGCGCTACAACGGCGTGTCGGCGATGGAGCTGACCGGCCAGGCGGTGCCCGGGGTCAGCTCCGGCGCGGCGATGGACGCGATGGCCGAACTCAGCAAGCAGTTGCCGCACGGCTTTGGCTACGCCTGGTCGGACATGGCCTACCAGGAAAAGCTGTCGGCCAACCAGGCGCCGGCGCTGTACGCGATCTCGCTGCTGTTCGTGTTCCTGTGCCTGGTGGCGCTGTACGAGAGCTGGTCGATCCCGTTCGCGGTGATGCTGGCGGTGCCGGTGGGCGTGTTCGGCGCGGTGCTGCTGATGACCCTGCGCGGCCTGGAGAACGATGTGTACTTCCAGGTCGGCCTGCTGACCACGGTCGGCCTGGCGGCGAAGAACGGCATCCTCATCGTTGAGTTCGCGCGCGACCTCGAGCACCGCGGCGAAAGTCTGCTCGCCGCCACCCTGCATGCGGTGCAGATGCGTCTGCGGCCGATCCTGATGACCTCGCTGGCGTTCCTGCTCGGCGTGCTGCCGCTGGTGTTCAGCAAGGGCGCCGGCTCGGCCGCGCGCCACTCGCTCGGCACCGGCGTCACCGGCGGCACCCTGGCCTCGATCACCCTGGGCCTGTTCTTCGTGCCGCTGTTCTACGTGATCGTGCGCCGGATGTTCCCGGGACCGGCGGTCGCCCACCCGGAGACGCACGCATGAGCGCGTTGACCCGTATGAGCGTGGCGGTGGCCACGCTGTTGGCCCTGTCCGGCTGCACCCTGGCGCCGACCTACGTACGCCCGGCGGCACCCGTGCCGGCCGACCTGGCCGCGGTCGACGCGGCGCCCGCCGCGGGCGCCGCCACCGACACGCTGGCGATGCCGGACTGGCAGCAGGTGTTCCTGGATCCGCGGCTGCGCCAGACCATCGCGCTGGCCTTGCAGAACAACCGCGACCTGCGCGTGGCGGTGCTGTCCATCGACAAGGCGCGCGCGCAGTACCGCATCCAGCGCGCCGCGCAACTGCCGTCGTTCGACGCCAACGCCAGCATGAGCCGTAGCCGTACCAGCGCCGCCAGCAACGACGACGGCGTCTCCCAGGTCAGCACCAGCGACACCCTGCAGGTCGGGCTCAGCAGCTGGCAGCTGGATCTGTTCGGGCAACTGCGCAGTCTCAAGCAGGAAGCCCTGCAGAACTGGCTGTCCAGTGCGGAAAACCAGCGCAACGTGCGCCTGACCCTGGTCGCCCAGGTCGCCGCGGCGTGGCTGACCGTGGGCGCGGACCAGGCGCAACTGGCGCTGGCGCAGCAGACCCTGGACAGCCAGGCCCAGACCCTGCAATTGACTGAGCGCCGCCACAGCATCGGCAGCGCGTCCGGGCTGGACCTGGCGCAGCAGCAGACCAGCGTGGAGTCGGCGCGCGTGGCCGTCGCCAGCGCCGCCACCCAACTGGCGCAGGCGCGCGATGCGCTGCAACTGCTGGTCGGCGCGCCGGTGGACGCAGCGCTGCTGCCCACCGCGCAGGCGATGCAGGACAGCGTGGCGCTGGCGCCGCTGCCGGCGCACCTGTCCTCGGCGGTGCTGCTGCAGCGCCCGGACGTGCTCGCCGCCGAGCACACCTTGCAGGCGGCCAACGCCGACATCGGCGCCGCACGCGCGGCGTTCTTCCCGTCGCTGAGCCTCACCGCCTCGACCGGGCGCAGCAGCGATGCGCTGTCCACGCTGTTCTCCGCCGGCAGCCGCACCTGGTCGTTCGTGCCCAGCATCACCGCGCCGATCTTCCACGCCGGCGCGCTGAAGGCCTCGCTGGACGCCTCCAAGCTCGGCAAGGACATCGCCGTGGCGCAGTACGAGAAGGCGATCCAGTCGGCCTTCGCCGAAGTGGCCGACGCCCTGGCCACGCGCGACCACCTGCAGGCGCAGCTGACCGCGCAGCAGGCCCTGGTCGACGCCAGCCAGCGCAGCTACACCCTGGCCGACGCGCGCTACCGCGCCGGCCTGGACGGCCACCTGCCGGTGCTGGATGCGCAACGCTCGCTGTTCGCCGCGCAGCAGGCGCTGATCGCGCTGCGCCTGCAGGACGCCAGCAACCGCGTCACTCTGTACCAGGTACTCGGCGGCGGCGCCGACGCCCAGGCCCAGGTCGCTGCCTCGCCCTGAGCCGGAACCGAGGCAGCGCGAGGCCGGGCCTGGGCTGGCCTGCGGCGAGCTTGAGGCCAGCCTGAGGCTGGCACGAGCATGCAGAAGCGTCGCCACGCACGACGCTCTTCTGTGGGAGGGACTTCAGTCCCGACGCAGGACAGTTGGATGCCGTCCAACCGTCGACCAAGGCGAGGCCCTATGCGACATCCCCGTGGCAACCAACACGGCAGCCGCCGTACTGCCGTGTTCATGACGGAACCTGACCGTGCGCAAGCATGCGACGTCCGGTTTCCCAGTGCGGGAGGCGCTTCCTGTGGGAGGGACTTCAGTCCCGACGCGACGGCAGTCGAACGCCTATCCAACCATCCACCCAGGCAACGCCTCGCGCGCGTCCTCGCCGCAAACAACACGACAGCCCTGCGCCACCGTCTTGAAAGCTGAACGCGGCGGTACACCTCGGCGGCCGTCGTAGACAAATGCCGGGCGCCGCCGCGCCGCCCAATCGTTCGTCGCACAGGCCGCAAGCCGCTCCGTACGTATCTTCGGCGCGTTGGCGACACGGTCGCGCCGTACCGGCACGCCGGGCACCACGCCAGCCTTGGGCCATAATCGCGGCGACTCACTCCAGGTATGCCGCACCCGATGAAGATCCCCCCGAGCCTGCAGCCGCTGATCGACGATGGCGTCATCGACGGCGTGCTGCGCCCGCTCAAGAGCGGCAAGGAGGCCGCGGTCTACGTGGTCCAGGCCGGCGACGACGTGCTCTGCGCCAAGGTCTACAAGGACATGGCGCAGCGCAGCTTCCAGGCCCGCGTGCAGTACCAGGAAGGGCGCAAGGTGCGCGGCAGCCGCCAGGCGCGGGCGATCGGCAAGGCCAGCAAGTTCGGCCGCCGCGAGCAGGAAGCCGCGTGGAAGGACACCGAGGCCAACACCCTGTACCAGCTGGTGGACGCCGGCGTGCACGTGCCGCAGCCGCGCGGCTACTTCCACGGCGTGCTGCTGATGGACCTGGTCACCGATGCCGACGGGCAGAGCGCGCCACGCCTGGGCGAGGTGGAACTGGAACCGGAGCAGGCGCGCGCCTTCCACACGCAGCTGGTCGGCGACGTGGTGAAGATGCTGTGCCTGGGCCTGGTGCACGGCGACCTGTCCGAATACAACGTGCTGGTCGGCGCCGACGGCCCGGTGGTGATCGACTTCCCGCAGGTGGTCAGCGCCGCCGGCAACAACGCCGCCCGCAGCATGCTGCTGCGCGACGTGCACAACCTGCGCGACTGCCTGGGCCGCTTCGCGCCCGAGCTCAACGCCACCCACTACGGCGAGGAGATGTGGGCGCTGTACGAGAAGGGCACGCTGCGCCCGGACAGCGCGCTCACCGGCCGCTTCACCTTCGACACCCGTCGCGCCGACGTGCGCGCGGTGCGCGCCTCGATCGAGGACGCGCGGCAGGAGGCCATCATCCGCCAGCAGGGCCGCGAAGCCGCCGCGCAGGACGACTGAGCCGCGTTCCGGCACGCAGCGCGCAAGTCCATGCTGCGCCGCAATGTGGCGGCACCGCGTGCGCGTCCGTCGCCAGCGCGTGCTCCAAGCTGCGCAATGCCTCGCCGCGCCTGCATTGCACGCGCATCCGTGCCATGACGATCGGCCGCCTGCCGCTGACCCGTCGGCTACCGCGCATCGGCGTTCCGGTTCGCTTATTTGCGGAAATGGTTATCGAGCATAACAATCCGCCCGACGCCGCTTGCGCAGCCGCCCCGGGAGGGCCACCCATGTATTTCGATCCAGACGTCGTGCGTTTCTTCGCCCAGGCCCAGCAGTCCGGGCAGCCGCCGATGGAGGAACTGCCCTTGCCCCAGGCGCGGGCGATGATGCGCGGCGTCGCCGCGCAATTCGGTTTCCCACGCGTGGAGATGGCCGAGGTCCGCGACCTGCTGGCACCGGGCCCGGCCGCCCCGATTCCGCTGCGCCTGTACCGCCCGCACGGCCTCGACGCCGGCCCCGCCCCCACTTGCCTCTATGCACACGGCGGTGGCGGCGTGGTCGGCGACCTCGACTCGCACGACGACGTGTGCCGGCAACTGGCCGCACGCGCCGGCTGCCAGGTGCTGGCGGTGGACTACCGGCTGGCGCCCGAACATCCTGCGCCGGCTGGCATCGAGGACGTGATCGCGGTGGTGCACTGGCTGGCCGCACACCCGGCCGAGGTCGGCGCCGATCCGCAGCGCCTGGCCATCGCCGGCGACAGCATGGGCGGCGCCCTGGCGGCGAGCGCCGCACTGGCCGCACGCGATGCCGGCATCGCCCTGCGCTGCCAGATCCTGATCTATCCGCTGACCGACGTGCGCCCGGACAATCCCTTTCCCTCGCGCGTGCACAACGCCGGCATCCCGCCGCTGACCGAAGCGGCGATGCGCTACTTCGACCGCCAGCTGCTGCCGGACCCGTCGCTGGCATCGGACTGGCGCATCTCCCCGGTGGTGGCGCCGGACGTGGCCGGCGTCGCCCCGGCGCTGGTGGTGCTGGCCGAGCGCGACGCGCTGCACGACGAAGGCCTGCACTATGCGCAGCGCCTGCGCGAGGCGGGTGTGGAAACCCTGGTGCGCGTCCACCCCGGCATGATCCACGGCTTCATCAACATGGGCAGGGTGATGCGCGTGGCCGGCGAAACCCTGGACCTGGCCGCGCTGCTGCTGCGCCAGCGGCTGCTGCCGGTGGCCGCGCAAGAGTGAGTCCAACCGCAGCGCGTACCCCCTTCCGGCAACCGCCGCCGGCGCTGGCACGCGCTGCTTCGTCTGGAACCATGTGCCAGTCGCGCGGATGCGTCGGCTTCCGTAGTCAAAGCCCCTCTCCCCCCGGGAGAGGGGTTGGGGTGAGGGTCCGGGAGCGCAGCGCCGCCTCCGGACCTTAGTGCACCATCCGTACCCTCATCCGCCCCTTCGGGGCACCTTCTCCCGAGGGGAGAAGGGAAAAACAAGGAGCGGCTTCAGCCGCGACGGGGAATTGCCGACACGCCCAGGTCGCGGCTGAAGCCGTTCCTACGCGGGCTGGCCACTGGGTGACATCGGCAGCCCGCAGCGCGGATGCCGCTGATTTGCACGGTGACGCGCGGCCGGTCTGCCGCCCCGCACTCAGCGCGGAGTGATGCCCAGCAGTTGCCGGAACGCCTCGTCCAGCTCGCGCTGATCGCCGCTGCCTGCCGGCAGCGGCGGTGCGCTGGCCTCCATCCGCTGCAACTCCGCGTCCAGGAAATCGCTGATCGCCGGAATCCGCGGGCCGTCTTCGACTTCGGCCGATGCGCGTTTCTTGTCCAGCAAGGCATCGATCGCCTCGCGCAGGGCGCCAGAGGGAACCAGGGCGTCCAGCAGCGACGCGAAGGCCATCGGCGGCATGCCGTGCCCACGCTCGATCCACTGGCAGGCCAGCACCGGCCGCAACACGTACAAATACTTCTTGGTGCGGATGCGCTCGCCGCGCAGATAGCCGCGGTAGTTGCCCTTGGCCATGTTGAAGTAATGCCACCAGGTCGCCAGCGGCGAATAGAAGCGCTCGGCCATCTCCCGCAGCGTCGCCACGGCCGCGGCGTCCTGCCGGTACACCACCGGCGACTGCAGCCACTCCAGCAAGGTCGGGTTGGATTTGGACACCAGGCGCAAGGCCTTGCGCAGATCCCAGCCGCTGACGTCCAGGTCGCTGTCGATCGGCAACTCGATCACGTCGCGCTGCGGTTCGCCCGGCCCGGTCCGTTCGTTGACGGTGAGGTACCAGTCCGGCCGATGCACATAGACGAAGCGCGCGTCGTAGTCGCTGTCGGGCGAGGAAAAGCCCCAGCCGCGGCTACCGGATTCGCAGGCTAGCAGGATGCGGACGTCGTGGCGCTGTTCGATGTCCTGCAGCGCGGCGAGCACGGCAGCGCGCTTGTCGGCGGCGATCGGGTGGATCGCCATGTCGGGCGAGGCGGAGGGCGCGGTCGCTGCAGCGTCGTTCGAAGGCGTCATCACGCCACCCGGCTGCGGCGCGCGCGTTCCAGGTGCACCAGCAGCAGCGAGATCGCCGCCGGGGTCATGCCGGGGATGCGCTGCGCCTGGCCCACGGTCTGCGGGCGCACGCGCTCGAGCTTCTGCTGCACTTCGGCCGACAGGCCGCGCACCTGCGCGTAGTCGAAGGCGGGCGGGATCGGGGTGTCCTCGTGGCGCTGCTGGCGGGCGATCTCGTCGCGCTGGCGGTCCAGGTAGCCGGCGTACTTGATGCCGATCTCCACCTGCTCGGCCACCTGCGCGTCGGCCACGCCCGGGCCCAGCGACGGCACCCGCATCAGCGCGGCGTAGTCCAGCTCCGGGCGCTTGATCAGGTCGAGCACGGTGGTCTCGCGGCTCACCGCCACGCCCAGCGTCGCCGCGACCTCGCGGCCCAGCGCGTTGCCCGGCGTGGCCCACAGCGCGCGCAGGCGTTCGCTCTCGCGCGCCACCGCCTCCTGCTTGGCCTGGAAGCGCGCCCAGCGCGTTGTGTCGACGATGCCCAGGTCGTGGCCGATGCCGGTCAGGCGCGCGTCGGCGTTGTCCTCGCGCAGCTGCAGCCGGTACTCGGCGCGGCTGGTGAACATGCGGTACGGCTCGCTGGTGCCGTGGGTGATCAGGTCGTCGATCAGCACGCCGATGTACGCCTGGTCGCGGCGCGGCGACCACGGCTCCAGCCCGCGCACCTGGCGCGCGGCGTTGAGGCCGGCGATCAGGCCCTGCGCGGCGGCTTCCTCGTAGCCGGTGGTGCCGTTGATCTGCCCGGCGAAGAACAGCCCAGGCATGGCCTTGGTCTCCAGCGAGGCCTTGAGCCCGCGCGGGTCGAAGAAGTCGTACTCGATGGCGTAGCCGGGGCGGGTGATGTGCGCGCGCTCGAAGCCGCGGATCGAGCGCACCAGCTCCAGCTGCACGTCGAACGGCAGCGAGGTGGAGATGCCGTTGGGGTAGATCTCGACCACGTCCAGGCCTTCCGGCTCGACGAAGATCTGGTGGCTGGCCTTCTCGGCGAAGCGCACCACCTTGTCCTCGATCGAGGGGCAGTAGCGCGGGCCGATGCCTTCGATCTGGCCGGTGTACAGCGGCGAGCGGTCCAGCGCGCCGCGGATGATGGCGTGGGTGCGCTCGGTGGTGTGGGTGATCCAGCACGAGACCTGGCGCGGATGCTGCGCCACCTCGCCCAGGAACGACATCACCGGCAGCGGATCGTCGCCGGGCTGTTCCTCCATCGCCGCGTAGTCCAGACTGCGCCCGTCGATGCGCGGCGGGGTGCCGGTCTTGAGCCGGTCCACGCCGAAGCGGCCGTCGCGTAGCGCCTGCGCCAGCGCGGTGGCCGGCGGATCGCCGGCGCGGCCGCCGGCGTACTGGGTCTGGCCGATGTGGATCTTGCCGGCCAGGAAGGTGCCGGCGGTCAGCACCACCGCCGCGGCCTCGAAGCGCAGCCCGGTCTGGGTCAGCACGCCGCGCACGCGCTCGCCGTCCATGACCAGGTCGTCCACCGCGGCCTGGAACACGGTCAGGTTCGGCTGCGCCTCGACCAGGCGCCGGATCGCGCTGCGGTACAGGCTGCGGTCGGCCTGGCAGCGGGTCGCACGCACCGCCGGGCCCTTGGAGGCATTGAGGGTCCGCCACTGGATGCCGGCCAGATCCGCGGCGTGGGCCATCGCCCCGCCCAGCGCGTCGATCTCCTTGACCAGGTGGCCCTTGCCGATGCCACCGATCGCCGGGTTGCAGCTCATCGCCCCCACCGTCTCCACGTTGTGGGTCAGCAGCAGGGTGCGCGCGCCGGCACGCGCGGACGCCAGCGCCGCCTCGGTGCCGGCATGGCCGCCGCCGATCACGATCACGTCATGGCGGTAGAAGGAATCGCTCATCGGGGTCTCGTCGGCCGGCGCGGGGCCGGCGGCAGGGGGCGACACGGGACGTCGCCCAGGGTGTGAACAGGAATTTTAGCGGTTGCATCACAAATTGCGGATCCGGGCCTCAAGTTGGCACGCAATCTGCAGATATTCCCACTGCACCCAACGTGGCAATGCGTCAGGGGCGTATGACTGGAATTGGAACAGGGGCCAGTCACGCGCACGTTGGGGGAGCTGGGGGCCGGTAGTCGGGGGACTACCGGCCCTTTTTTATGCCCGTTTTTCGCCGGTCGCCGGCGCCACGCCAGCAATGGCAAGGCCCCAACGCGAAAAGCCCCGGCGGACCGGGGCTTTTCGTTGTGAGGCGCCGACGCCCGACAGGGCCGGAACAGGGGGGATCCAGATTTCCCTGTCGGACATCGACATAGACGGTGGGGTCGACCCCTTCGGGTCATAAAGCGACGCAGGCGGTCACCCCGTAGAACGTAGAGTGCGTGCTGGGACAGGCGAACGCAAGCCCTTTCTTAGGGTTCGAGTGTGCGACGTGTCCCATTGCTGCGACCCATATTGCCGGGGCGCGGCGCCGGCGGGCGCTGCATGCCCTCGGGACGCTGCATCGCCGGCCGGGCCGGCTGCATCGATTGCGGCCGCGGTGCCGAATTGAGCGCGTCCGGACGGCGCAGGCGGTCCATGTCGCGCCACGGCGTCGGTACCCGACCACCCACGCTGGGCGGCGGCGGCGGCCGCGAGCCGCCGTCGTCCGGCCGCGGACGCGGTGGCGGGCGGTGGCGCGGGCCATCGTAGCCACGGTAGTAGTAATACGGCACGCCGTACCCGTAGTAGCCGTAATAGGACGGGCCGTAGCCGTAGTAGGGCACCGCGCCGTAGGGCGAGTAGTACTCGGAGTAGCCGGCCGGGTAGCGGTATTCGACCGACGGGGCGCCACGGTAGTAGCCACCCTCGCCGCCTCCGGCGTAATCGTAGGTGGCACAGCCGCCCAGTGCGGCCAGCAGTCCAGCGGCGCAGATCAGGCGCAGTTTCATGGCGTTTGCCCTCCAGCAGGCTGGCTGACAGGTTCGGTCCGTGGCATTGAATCCCCCCTTAACTTCATCGGCTGCACTTGAACGCTTAAGTTGCGCGCAACGACGGCGAACCGGCGCGAGTCGCGGGCGCTGCACGTTGGCGACGATACGCTACCCTTTCGCGCATGGTCTCACGTTTTCTGCCCGAGTTCGGCGACGTCCTGGCGGCCGCCGCACGCATTGCCGCGCACGCGCGGCCGACCCCAGTGCTGCGTTCGCGGGCGCTGGATGCCGCCACCGGCGCGCAGCTGTACTTCAAGGCCGAACACCTGCAGCGCGGTGGCGCTTTCAAGTTCCGCGGTGCCTGCAACGCGGTGTGGGCGCTGGACCCGGCGCAGGCGGCCTGCGGGGTGGTCACCCATTCCTCCGGCAACCATGGCGCGGCGTTGGCCCTGGCTGCGCGCACCCGCGGCATCGGCTGTCATGTGGTGGTGCCGGAAGGCGCGGTCGCCGCCAAGCTCGCCAACATCGCCCGCCACGGCGCCACGCTGTGGCGTTGCGCGCCCAGCATCGCCGCGCGCGAGGCGCTGTGCGCGCAGGTGCAGCGCGATACCGGCGCGACCCTGGTGCACCCCTATGCCGATCCGGCGGTGATCGCCGGGCAGGGCACCGCGGCGCTGGAACTGTTGGACGCCAGCGGCGGACTGGACCTGCTGGTGGTGCCGGTCGGTGGCGGCGGCCTGGCCGCGGGCAGCCGCCTGGCGCTGTCGGCGCGGGCGCCGCAGGCGCAGTTGCTGCTGGCCGAGCCGGCCGGCGCCGCCGACACTGCGCGCTCGCTGGCCGCCGGCGAGCGCCGCCTGGACATGGTCCCGGACACGCTCTGCGATGGCCTGCGCGGCACCCTCGGCGAACCCAACTTCGCCCTGCTGCACGGCCAGGCCGAGGTGCTGGTGGTCGAGGACGCGGCGACCGTGGCGGCGATGCGGCTGCTGTGGCAGGTGCTCAAGCAGGTGGTGGAGCCGTCCTCGGCGATCGCCCTGGCGGCGGTGCTGGCGCAGCCGGCGCGTTTCGCCGGGCGCCGGGTCGGGGTGATCCTGTCCGGCGGCAACGTCGACCTGGACGCCTTGCCGTGGGGCGCGGCATGAGTGCGCGGGGCGGCTTCCGCTGGCTGCGCTGGCTGGTGCGCCTGGCGGCGCTGCTGGGGCTGTGGCTGCTGGGCGTGGCGATCTACATCGTCTGGGTCGGCGACCGCGACCAGGCGGCGCCGGCCGACGCGATCATCGTGCTCGGCGCCGCGGCCTACGACGCCAAGCCGTCGCCGGTGTTCGAAGAGCGCATCCGTCATGGCCTGGACCTGTACCAGCGCGGCTACGCGCCGACCCTGATCTTCACCGGCGGCTTCGGCAACGGCGCGCGCTTCGCCGAGTCGCAGGTGGCCCGGCGCTACGCGCTGCGCCACGGCGTGCCGGCCGACGCGATCCTGATCGAGACGGTGTCGCGCACCACCCGGCAGAACCTGATCGAGGCGCGGCGGCTGATGCGCGAACACGGCCTGCACCGGGTGATCGTGGTCAGCGATCCGCTGCACATGGCACGGGCGCTGCGGCTGTGCCAGGAACTGCAGATCGACGCCCTGGCGTCGTCGACCCCGAGCAGCCGTTTCCGCAGCTTCCAGACCCGCTGGCGCTTCCTGCTGCAAGAGCTGTACTTCTTCCATCGCGACCTGGTGGTCCCCGGCGCCTGAACCTGCGGGGTGCGGTACGCAACGGCGCATTCCCTGGCGCCGGCCGCTGCCGAGCGCACCCGAATCAATCGCCACCGCAACGGTCGCGTACACGAGGTGATGGCGAGGCCGGCGCGCGGCCCATGCGGGCCGCGCACGTCATGCAGCCGCTCTGGCCGGGCGCGATCACGGCCGTGCAAGGGCGCACATCGCGGAGCAGGGCCGCTGTGCGTCTCGGCGGACGAGCAGGGATCCCGGCGGAGATCGAGGGTGAATCCGTCGAACCAGCGGCGATGCCGGGTCGAGGCCGCTGCAGGCGACGACGCTACAGCAGCGCTCCCGTCACGACCTGACGGTCATCGGCGTGCAGGCGCTTCGTTGGATCGCGGTCGTCGCACGCGCGCGGTTCCTGCATGTCTTGGCGTTGCGCGCGCCGACCCGCGGATGCGAGCCCGCGCGCTCACCATGCCGGGTCGACGTACTGGACGACCAGGGCGTTGGCGATGCTCTCGGTTTCAGCGTCGATGATGCCGCTGGTCTTGCGTGGCCTGAAGTGCATCTGGAACGCGGCGACGATGCGTTGCAGTTTTCCGCTCCAACGCCCGTCGACACTCACCTCGTTGTACCCATAACGCTTGAGCGCCCGCTGCAGCGCGAGTACATCGCCGGGCGCATTGGGATCGCGCCCGGCCAGGTAGCGGCGCACGTTCGCCTGGTCCGGCCATGCGCCGATGCCGTGCCGGGCGAGCATTTCCCAGGGGAACAGCGGACCTGGATCGTACTTGCGCAGGGGCGCCACGTCGCTGTGGCCGAGCACGTTCTGCGGTGCGATGCCATAGCGGGTGATGAGGTCGTTGAGCAGCGGCACCAGCGCGGCGACTTGCTCCGGCGCGAAGGCGTACCACTGCCGATTGCCGGCCTTGCCCTGTGCAAAGCCGAGATTGACGATCTCCACACCGATGGACGTATCGTTCAGATTGCTGCGGCCATTCCAGGCGCTCACGCCAGCGTGCCACGCCCGTTTCTGTTCGGCCACCAGTTGCAGGACGACCGGCTTTCCATCCACCAGCGCCGGGCGCGCCGGCACCAGGTAATGGGCGCTGACATCCGGGCCTGACAGCACCTTCAGTGAACGGGCGTCATTGAGCGCGGTGTAATGCAGGACGATGAAACGGACGCGTTCGTTTTGCGCCAGGGAGGGCGTTTGCACCGATACGTCGTAACTGCCGCGGTCCAGGAGTGTCGGGGGCGATGGTGCCGCAGTGGCTGGAGTCTGGGGCGGTGAGCGGACAGACGAGCAGCCAGCGAGCAGCAGCGACAGCGACAGCGACAGGACCACAGTGCGAGACATGCACACTCCTCCGATTGGTTGCGCAGCGCCGGGTGTGTCGACTGCGAGGGATGTGCAAGCGAGTTTGCCGTCGCATCGGAGGCGCTCCCATGGGGCGGCGCCCAAAACAGGCGCGCACTGCGCGGCCGATGGAGCGCGCCCACGCAGCGCGCGCGCAGCCTTGGTGCCCCCCCGTGGCAGTGCCGTCCCGAGTCGCGAAAGATCGCGGGCCTGGCGCGCTGTGTCCGACCCCGTTGGCGCTTGCGGCTGCAGAAGGTCCAGTGCCTCCATCGCCGCCGCCGGTGGCTGCCCGCCGCAGGGCTGTGCCGCGCCGTATGATGGGCCTTTCCACGGCCCGAGGGAGGCAGCCATGAGCAACCACGGAGTTCCTGCGCAGGACCAGGCCATCGCCCTGGTGCAGGCCTATTACGCCGCGTTCAACCGCGGCGACTGGGACGGCATGCTGGGCATGCTCACCGACGATGTCGCCCACGATCTCAACCAGGGCGCGCGCGAGACCGGCAAGGAGGTCTTCGCCGCCTTCCTGCAGCGCATGAACGCCAGCTACCGCGAGCAGTTGCACGACATCGTGGTGCTGGCCGCGCAGGACGGCCGCCGCGCCGCCGCCGAGTACGTGGTGCATGGCGAATACCACCACACCGACACCGGCCTGCCGGAGGCGCGCGGCCAGCGCTACGTGCTGCCGGGCGGGGCGTTCTTCGACATCCGCGACGGCAGGATCGCCCGGGTGAGCAACTACTACAACCTGGAAGACTGGATCGCGCAGGTCTCTGCCTGAGCCACGCGCCGGCCTGAGGCCGGCGCGTTCGCGCTGTCGCAAAACTGTCTGCCGGCCGTCATCTGCGGCCGCAGGCGCGGTGACTATGGTCGCCGCGTCGACCGAGAGGATTGCCGATGCGCGCGCTGCTTCGTTCCCCGGCCGTCGCGGTGGCGCTGCTGGCCTGCACGCTCGCGCTGGCCCTGCTGGGCGCTCGCGGCATCTGGGATGCCGACGAGGGCCGTTACTCCAATGTCGCGCTGAACATGCTGCACAGCGGCGACTGGCTCACGCCCCGGCGCAGCGAGGACGTGGCGCACTGGACCAAGCCGCCGTTGACCTACTGGGCGATCGCCGCCAGCGTCGCCGCGTTCGGGCCGTCGCCCTGGGCGGCGCGGTTGCCATCGGCGCTGTCCTACCTGCTGTGCGTGCTGCTGGTGTGGCGCCTGGCCGCGCGGCTGTTTCCCGAACGCCCTGAGCTGCCGGCGCAGGCGGCGCTGCTGTACGCGACCATGCTGGCCCCGTTCGGCGCGGCGCAATGGATTTCCACCGACTTCCTGCTCGCCGCCTGCGAGACCCTGGCGGTGTGGGCCTTCGTCGAAGCGCGGGCGCATCCGCCCGGACAGGGCAAGCGCTGGATCGCGGCGATGTGGGCCGGCTTCGCCCTGGCGTTCATGACCAAGGGTCCGCCTGGCCTGCTGCCGCTGCCGGCGCTGCTGCTGTTCAACGCGGTGACGCCGGGGCCGCCGCGGCGCGCGCTGCAGCTCTCCGGCATCGCCCTGTTCGTGGTGCTGGCGCTGCCCTGGTACCTGGCGGTGATCCACGGCCATCCGGGATTGCTGCAGTACTTCGTCGGCGACGAGGTGGTCAAGCGCGTGGCCAGCGATGCGTTCGGGCGCAACGCGCAGTGGTACGGCTGGGCGGTGGCGTATGCGCCGATCCTGGTCCTGGGCACGCTGCCGTGGACGCCGGCGCTGGCGCGTTGGGCCTGGCAATTGCCGCGGCAACTGCGGCAGTGGTGGCGCGATCCGGCGTTGCGCCTGCAGCAGGCCGCGCCGCTGCTGCTGACCCTGTGGCTGCTGCTGCCGCTGCTGGTGTTGTGCCTATCGCGCTCACGGCTGCCGCTGTACGTGCTGCCGCTGTTCGTGCCGCTGGCGTTGCTGGCGGCGTGGCAACGCGCGCAGGAGGGCCGGGCGCCGTGGAGCTGGCCGTGGCTGCTGGGCTGGTGCGGATTGCTGCTGGCGCTCGAACTGGCCGTGGCGCTGCTGCCCACGCACAAGGATGCCGGCGCCTGGGCGCAGGCGATCGTGCAGCGTGCCGATGCGCCGGTGCGCGAGGTGGTGTTCGTCGAGGACATGGCGCGCTACGGCCTGCGCCTGGAGCTGGGCGCGCAGGTACGCAAGATCCGCCTGGACCCAGTGCGCGACGCGCCGCGTTTCGGTCCCGAGTACGACGCCGATCTGCTCACGGTGTTGCGGCAACCGCGCGCCGGGCGGGTGTGGGTGTGCAAGCAGGAGGCCTGGGCGCAGGTCGCCGCGCGCATCGCTGCGCAGGGGGCGCAGGCGCAGGTGTTGGGCACGCCCTACCAGGGTCGGGTGCTGTTCCGGGTGCTGCCCGGCTCAGTCGCCGCGGCGGCGGATCGGGATCGCTGACAGCGGCACCGCGGCGATCTCGCCGCCGCCCTCGCGGATCGGCGCGCCCGGCGGCGGCGCCCAGGCGTGCGCGTAGATCACTTCCCACGTGCTGGGCAGGGTGCCGTCGGCGCCGCGCAGCGGCTCGTAGGCGGCGCTGGCGGCGGCGAAGCGGCCGCGGCCGGTGAGGGTGTGGCGGCGCGCCTGCAGCGCGTTGGTGGCGCCGATCGCGCGCAGTTCGCGCATCAGCGCGGCAAGGTCCGGATAGGTCAGGTTGAACACGTCGCGGTCCAGCACCGGATCGCGGAAGCCCGACAGCATCAGCGCATCGCCGAACTGCGCGATCGGCGCGAAGCGGCTCACGTGCGGCGTGGTCCGGTCGGCCTGGGCGAAGGCCTCGCGCAGTTCGATCAGGGTGTCCGGGCCGAAGCTGGAACACAGCAGCAGGCCGCCGGGGCGCAGCACGCGGCGGAATCCGGCGAACACCGCCGGCAGGTCCTCGACCCACTGCAGGCACAGATTGCTGAAGATCACATCGACGCTGTGCTCGGCCAGCGGCAGCGCGCGCGCATCGGCGCAGACGCGGCCGAACGGCTTCCACCAGCCGGCCTGACGCTTGGCCTGCTGCAGCATCGGCAGCGCCTGGTCGAGCGCGATCACCTGCGCGCGCGGCCAGCGCTTCTTCATCGCCGCGGCGGCATGCGCCGGACCGCTGCCCACGTCCAGCACCACCTGCGGGACGCGGTCGCCGAGGTAGTCCAGCGATTCCAGCAGGCGCCCCTGCACCTCGCGCTGCAGCGCCGCGGCGGCATCGTAACTGGCGGCGGCACGCGCGAAGGCGCGGCGGATGTGCTGGGAGTCGAACGCGGAAGGATCCATCCGCGCATTATCGCCGCCCGCGTCGTGCCGCGGCCAGCAGCGCCACCTGCATCACCGCGTTCTGCGCACGCGCGGCGCATCTCGGCTTACCAATCCCCACTCCCGAATCCCCAATCCCGGCTCTTCAGAATGTCCCCGGATAGCTGCCGCCATCCAGCAGCAGGTTCTGCCCGCTCAGGTAGCCGGCCTGCGCGCTGCACAGGAAGGCGCAGGCCGCACCGAATTCTTCCGCGGTGCCGAAGCGCCCGGCCGGAATCTGCCGGCGCTTGCGTTCGGCCAGGTCGGCGGGATCGATGCCCTCGCGCTGCGCGGCGTGGGCGATGTTGCCGCGCAGCCGGTCGGTGTCGAACTGCCCCGGCAGCAGGTTGTTGATGGTCACGTTGTGCGCCACCGTGCGCCGCACCAGCCCGGCGACGAAGCCGGTGAGGCCGGCGCGCGCGCCGTTGGACAGCCCCAGGCTGTCGATCGGTGCCTTCACCGCGGCCGAGGTGATGTTGACGATGCGGCCGAAACCGCGCGCCTGCATCGCATCGACGGTGGCGCGGATCAACGCGATCGGTGCCAGCATGTTGGCGTCGAGCGCGCGCAGCCAGTCCTCGCGTTCCCAGTCGCGGAAATCGCCGGGCGGCGGTCCGCCTGCGTTGTTGATCAGGATGTCGACCTGCGGGCAGGCGGCCAATGCGGCGGCGCGGCCGGCCTCGGTGGCGATGTCCGCCGCCACCGCGACCACCTCGCCACCGCCATCGAGCGCGCGCAGCTGCGTCGCGGCCGCATCGAGCCCGGCCTGGCCGCGCGCCACGATCGCCACGTGCACGCCTTCGCGGGCCAAGGCCTGCGCGCAGCCCAGTCCCAGCCCCTTGCTAGCGGCGCACACCAGCGCCCATTTTCCGGCGATTCCCAGGTCCATGCTTGCACTCTCGTTCGAAGGAACCGCGATGATCGGACATCGGCGCGGTGGCGGCCAGCTTCACGCCGCGACGTTGAGGACATTGAGTACGCACGGCAGGTGCAGGAGCGGCTTCGCTGCGCAGCGTTTTGCTGCCATGCGTCGCGACTGAAGTCGCTCCCACAGGGGTGGCCGGCATCCTTGTGGGAGGGACTTCAGTCCCTACGCCGGAGGGTGTCGGCCGGCTTTGGGCTTCGTCACATTGCGACTGCAAGACGATCGAGCAGGCAAGACACGTGTTGGTGCGACGTCGCTGCGCTGCGCTCGACTGCCATGCGTCGCGACTGAAGTAGCTCCCACAGGGATGAGCCGGGCGTCCTTGTGGGAGGGACTTCAGTCCCGACGACGGAGGGTGTCGGTCGGCTTCCGGCTTCGCTTGTCGCGGCGGCACGACAGTTGAGTCCCACGGCGGAGCCGCTTGCGTCTTTCTGACTTCGTTGCGTGTCGCGTGATGCCTTGTGGGAGTCAACTGTGATGCAGCGTGCGACGCGCGAGACGGTGTGCGCTTTCCGATGACGCAATGCGTCGGGACTGAAGTCCCTCCCACAGTGCACCCGCCGGGCTCGACGCAAGCGCTTGTAGAGCGGCTTCAGCCGCGACCCGACGCAACAGGCGTGTCGCGGCTGAAGCCACTGCTACGACAGCACCGTGGAACGCGCGGCGCGACGCCGCTAGTCCAGCGTTGCCAGGAGTCCGCGAAGTGCTTCGGCCACGGTATCGGCATGGCCGAGGAACGGGGCGTGGCCGCCGCCGGCGACGATCAGCGCGCGCGCGTTCGGCGCCAGCGCAGCGGCGGCCTCCAT
This sequence comes from Xanthomonas sp. LMG 12461, assembly GCF_009192935.1. NCBI lineage: Bacteria > Pseudomonadati > Pseudomonadota > Gammaproteobacteria > Lysobacterales > Lysobacteraceae > Xanthomonas > Xanthomonas sp. LMG 12461. The sequence goes on along the minus strand of NZ_NQYT01000020.1, from coordinate 55,122 downwards.
GCCTGCGGGCGGGACCAGGCGGTCGCGCTGGCCGCCGATCCACAGGCTGGGCACGCGCAGGCCGGGCAGGGCGCGGCGCAGATCGGTACGTTCCAGCAGGGTCAGCCCGTCCTGCAGCACGTGCGGGTCGGGCGCGCCGCGGGCGTCGAGCGCTTCGCGCAGGGTGCGCAGTTCGGCGCGCGCGTGCGCCGAGCCGAGCGTATCCAGTGCCAGGAAGCGCTCAAGGGTGCCGCGATAGTCCTCGGCCAGATCGCGGCCGAACTGTTCGAACACCTGCGGCTCCACCGCGTGCGGCCAGTCGCTGCCGCGTACGAAGCGCGGCGTCGCCGCGAGCATCGCCAGCCCGCGCACCTGCGGTTGCGTGGCGGCGGCGTGCAGCGCGAACAGCCCGCCCAGCGACCAGCCCAGCCACAGGGCCGGCGGCGTGGCCGCGGCGATCGCGCTGACCACGTGCGGCAATGCCAGCGGCGTGTCAGCGCCGCGGCTGTGGCCGTGCCCGGGCAGGTCCACCAGGTGCAGGCGATACTGCGCCGACAGGCGCTCGACCAAGGGCGCGAAGATGCCGCCGTTCAACGCCCAGCCGTGCAGCAGGACCAGATCGGGGCCCTGCCCCAGGGTGTCGATATGCATCGTCGTCCGTCGTTGCGAAGGAACAGGAAAGGCAGCGTCGGCCGTCGCGTCAGTGTGCCGCGCGCTGCGCCAGCACCTGCGGCAGCAGCAGGCGCCACTGTTGGCGCGGATAGTCGCGGGTGCGCCAGGCGGACACGCGATGCGCACCGCGGCGCTGCTGGATCGCCGCGCTCAGCCAGTCGCCGTCGATGCCCTGCCAGGCGCCAGCCGGCGTCAGCAGGTTCGGCGCCAGCCGCGGATGCACGTCCTCGCGCAGCATCTGCCACAGCGTGTCGGTGGCGAACGGCGAGGCGGCGAGCACGGCGGCGATCTGCGGATGGTGTGCGTCGACCGCGGTGTCCAGGTACAGCGTGGCCAGCGCGTCCCACACCGCGCGTCGCGCGGCGAGGCCGGTCGCGCTCACGCCGGCACGCCGGGCGGGTGCGCGGCCACGCGATCGCGGGCCAGCGCCAGGGCATCCAGCAGCGCCTGCACCTGCGCCGGCGTGTGCAGCGCCGACAGGGTCACGCGCAGCCGCGACTTGCCCTCCGGCACGGTCGGCGGGCGGATCGCCGAGACCAGGTAGCCGGCCTGTTCCAGCGCCGCCGACCACGCCAGTGCGGTGCGCTCCTCGCCGCACAGCAGCGGCTGGATCGGCGTGTCCGAGGCCATCAGCTCCAGGCCATGACGGCGGGCGCCGCCGCGGAACAGGGCGATCAGCTCGACCAGCCGCTCGCGCCGCCACTGGTCGCGCCGCGCCAGCTTGACCGCCGCCAGCGAGGCCGCGGCCTGCGCCGGCGGCAGCGCGGTGGTGTACAGATACGGCCGCGCGGTTTCGGCCAGATGCCGGATCAGCGTGGTATCGCCGACCACTGCGGCGCCGTAGCCGCCCAGTGCCTTGCCCAGGGTCACCAGTTGCAGCGGAACGTCGTCGACACCCAGCCCGGCCTCGGCGACGCTGCCGCGCCCCTGCGGGCCGACCACGCCGACGCCGTGCGCGTCGTCCACGTACAACAGCGCCTGTTGGGTGCGCGCCACCAGCGCCAGCGAGCGCAGCGGGGCGACGTCGCCGTCCATGCTGAACACGCCATCGGTGGCCAGCATCGCCGCCCCGTCGGCGGCGTGCTTGAGCTGGCGCATCGCGCCTTCGGCATCCAGATGCGGATAGCGACGCAGGCGGCAGCCGGCCAGGCGGCTGGCGTCGAGCAGGCTGGCGTGGTTGAGCCGGTCCTGCACGCACACGTCCTCTTCCTCGCTCAGCAGCGCCTGCTGCACCGCCAGGTTGGCGATGAAGCCGCTGCCGAACAGCAGCGCCTGCGGATAGCCGAGCCAGTCGGCGATCTCGCGTTCCAGCGCCTCGTGCAGCGCGTGGTGGCCGCACACCAGGTGCGAGGCGGTGGCGCCGGCGCCCTCGCGCGCGGCCGCGTCCTGCAGGGCGGCGACCACTTCGAACTGCTGCGCCAGGCCCAGGTAGTCGTTGCTGCAGAAGCCGGTCAGCCAGCGGCCGTCCACTTCCAGGCGCACGCCGTCGCGGCGGCCGACGCTGCGGCGCACGCGCAGGCGCCCCTGCGCTTCGCGTAGGGCGCGCGCGGACTGGATGCGGTCGTGCAGGTCGGGACGGGCCATGGGCGCGGGACGGGCATCTGGCGGGCTAGCGTAGCGCGTCCCCGGCCGGGCCGGGCGCCGCCGGCGATGGACGGCCGGATCGGCGGACGGACGCCCCAGGCTCAGACCAGCGCGGCGGCGATCGCCGGTGTGGGCTGGGCGGTGATGTCCGCGTGCACGGTGCCGGGATGGTCGTGCGCGTCGGCATCCACCATCACCTGCATCGGCCGCAGCCCCAGCCGCGCGAACAGCGCCTGGTCACGCTCGGTGTCCGGGTTGCCGGTGGTCAGCAGTTTCTCACCGTAGAAGATCGAGTTGGCGCCGGCGCAGAAGCACAGCGCCTGCAGTTCGTCGCTCATGCTCTCGCGCCCGGCCGACAGCCGCACCATCGCCCGCGGCATCGCGATGCGGGCGACGGCGATCGTGCGCACGAACTCGAACGGGTCCAGCTCGACCGTGCCGTGCAGCGGGGTGCCGGCGACCTTCACCAGGCGGTTGATCGGCACCGAGTCCGGATGCACCGGCAGGTTGGCCAGCGCCTGCAGCAGGCCGGCGCGCTGGTCGCGCGACTCGCCCATGCCGACGATGCCGCCGCAGCAGGTCTTCAGGCCGGCGTCGCGCACGTGGGTCAGGGTGTCCAGGCGGTCCTGGTACTGGCGGGTGTGGATGATCGAGTCGTAGAAATCCGGCGCGGTGTCCAGATTGTGGTTGTAGTAGTCCAGCCCGGCCGCCTTCAGCGCCTGCGCCTGGGTGCCGTCGAGCATGCCCAGGGTGGCGCAGGTCTCCAGGCCCAGCGCCTTCACCTCGCGGATCATCTCCGCCACCTTCGGGATATCGCGGTCCTTGGGCGAGCGCCAGGCCGCGCCCATGCAGAACCGCGACGCGCCGGCGGCCTTGGCCTGGCGCGCCTTGTCCAGCACCGCCTCGGTGCTCATCAGCTTCTGCGCCTCCACGCCGGTGGCATAGCGCTGCGCCTGCGGGCAGTACGCGCAGTCTTCCGGGCAGCCGCCGGTCTTCACCGACAGCAGCGTGGACACCTGCACCTGCGCCGGATCGAAGTGTTCGCGATGCACGGCGGCGGCGCGGTGCAGCAGTTCCGGGAACGGCAGGTCGAACAGGGCGAGCAATTCCTGGCGTTGCCAGTCGTGTCGGACGACAGCGGACATGGGGGTTTCCTGACGGTCAGCGGCTGGGAAAGCGGGCAGTCTGGTAAGCATGCAACGTCCTGTCAACTTCACAATGACTGGTTTGGTTGACGGCGGTTGGCGCTGGTTGCAGCGCCGCCTGCTGCCGGAACGCTGCCTGGTGTGCGGGGAGCCCGGCGCGCCGGGCCTGGACCTGTGTGCCGCCTGTCGAGACGGCGTGCCCTGGAATGCGGCGGCCTGCTGCCGCTGCGCGCTGCCGTTGCCGGCGCTGGATGCCGAGCAGGTCTGCGGCGCGTGCCAACGCCGGCCGCCGTTGCTGGAGCGGGTGGCCAGCGCCTGCGTGTACGCCGCGCCGGTCGATGGCCTGTTGCGCCGCTTCAAGTTCCATCAGGACCTGGCCGCCGGGCGCCTGCTCGCCGCGCTGCTGCAGGCACGCTGCGCGGCCTTGCCGCGGCCGCAGGCGCTGCTGCCGGTGCCGCTGCATCCGGCCCGGCTGCGCCAGCGCGGTTACGACCAGGCGCTGGAACTGGCGCGGCCACTGGCGCGCGCGCTGGAGCTGCCGCTGTGCCTGGACCTGCAGCGGGTGCGGGCGACCGCGGCGCAATCCGAACTGGATGCGCGCGCACGCCGGCACAACCTGCGTGGTGCGTTCGCGGTGCCGGATTCGGCGGCGTTGCCGGCGCACGTGGCGCTGATCGACGACGTGATGACCACCGGCGCGACCCTCCACGCCGCGGCAAAGGCACTGCGCCGTGCCGGCGTCGAACGGGTCGATGCCTGGGTGGTGGCGCGGGTGCCGTGAGCGCTGCACCGGCTGTGCCTGCACCGCATGGCGGACCCGTGCCTATCGCGTGGCCTGTGGCCAGGGTTTTGTTGCGCGCCGCCGAAGCGGGCTGCCGAACCGCGTCGGTGTCAGCCGGCGCGCAGTGCCAGCGCCGCGGCAATGCCGGCGAAGATCGCCAGGCCGACCCAGTTGTTGTGCAGGAAGGCGCGGAAGCACGCAGCGCGTTCGCGGTGCCGGGCCATGCGGAATTCGACGACGACCAGCAACGCCGCCACGCCCAGCCCGGCCCAGTACCACACGCCCAGGTCCGCGCGATGCCCGACGAAGGCGAGAGCGACGAACATCAGCGCGTACAGCACGCCCTGGATGACCAGGTCGAGTTCGCCGAACAGGATGGCGGTGGACTTGGAGCCGGCGCGCAGGTCGTCCTCGCGATCGACCATCGCATACCAGGTGTCGTAGGCGGTGGCCCACAGGATATTGACCGCGTACAGCAGCCAGCCCAGCGCCGGCACCTCGCCGCGCACCGCGGCGAAGGCCATCGGAATGCCCCAGCCGAAGGCCATGCCCAGGTAGACCTGCGGCAGGTAGGTGTAGCGCTTCAGGTAGGGATAGCTGGCGGCCAGGAACAGCCCGACCACGCTCAGGCCGATGGTCAGCGCGTTCATGGTCAGCACCAGCGCGAACGCCACCAGCATCAGCACCGCGAACACCGCCAGCGCTTCGCGGCCGCTGACCGCGCCGGTGGCCAGCGGCCGGCTGCGGGTGCGCTCGACCTGCGGGTCCAGCCAGCGGTCGGCGTAGTCGTTGATCACGCAGCCGGCCGAGCGGGTCAGCCACACCCCGGCGGTGAACACGAACAAGGTCCACAGCGGCGGTATCCCATCGGCGGCCAGCCACAGCGCCCACCAGGTCGGCCACAGCAGCAGCAGCACGCCGATCGGCCGGTCGCCGCGCAGCAGTTTCCAATACTGGCCCAGGCGCGCGCGCGGCGGCAGCGCGGCAGGCGTTTCGTAGCGTTCGTAACCCATCGCGTAAGGGTAGCAGCCGCGTGGTGCCGGCGGCGCGTCGCGGAGGTGGATGCGCCGTGTCCTGCGTTGGTTGGCCGAGCGCCGCAGGACGCGGACGGGCGCCAGGCGTCCACGGCGAGGTGGCCGCCGCGCCGCATGTCGACGCACGGTGCCGGTGAGCGGACGGCGGCGGCCGCATGCCCACGGCGCGCGCGACGTCGCCGGGCCGTGCGAATGGGGGAGACGCGGACCACGAATGCCGTTAGAATGCGCGTCCGTTGCGCCCGTAGCTCAGCCGGATAGAGTAGTGGCTTCCGAAGCCATTGGTCGGGGGTTCGAATCCCTCCGGGCGCGCCATCCCACGCCGTGCATGCCAATCCTGTCTGGCATCGCCCGCGTCCTGTCCGCCATCTGCGCAGGCTCCTCTCTCCTCTTTCGCTTCCGCCGTCCTGCGACCGTGCGAACGCATGCGTTGCTCGCTGCCGGGCGCTGTGGCGCCGATGCGTCATGCCCGCGCGACCCCGACCTTGTCCCAGCGCTTGGTCAGCGTCCCGTCCGCTCCCAGAAGCATGGTACGCGGCGTGCTCTGCTGGAGCCGTCTGCGCGGTGTCCGAGCAGGGCGCCAGGCGTGGTACTGGCTGCGGTACGTGGCATGGGTGCGTGCGTGTTCGGAGACGGGACGTGCGTCGGAACGCACGGAACGAGGTGTTGCGCAACGTCATAGGTTGATGAATTTCACATTACATGTCTCCCTGTGTAGAATTTCGAAGCGGCCAGGGTAGTGTCCGCCACAGGGCCGGCATGGGGATGCCGCTCGCAGTGCTTTCAGTGACGCCCGCCACCTGCATACGCACACGTTCGGATACAACGCCGGGTTCTTCATGCGCCGCCGCTCGACGCTCACGCCCCTGTTGCTCCTGATCGTCCTGTTGCTTGGCGGGTGCGGCGGGATCCAGTCGGTCTCCGAGCAGGGCCGCCGCTCCATTGCCCTGGACGGGCACGTACAGATGCTGCGCGATCGTGCCGGCACGCTCGACGTGCACGCGGTGGCGGCGCGCGGCGACCTGCAGCCGACGTCGCCGGAGTTCAGTCTCGGCTACATCCCTGATGCGGTCTGGCTGCGGCTGCGCCTGGATCGCATGACCAGCCTGCCTCGGGTGCTGATGTTGCAGGTGGACGCGCCGCTGGCCGATACCGTGCGCCTATACGTGCCGCAGCCGGGCGGTGGCTTCCGCGAACTGCGCCGCGGCGAGGACGTGTCGCAGCGCGAGTACCCCTACCTGCTGCGGACGCCGGTGTTCCAGTTGGAAGCGCCGGATGGACGCTATCCGGAGGTCTACCTGCGCCTGACCGAGCGCAACGCGATGACGGTGGCGCTGAAGCTGTGGGAGCCGCAGGCGCTGCTCGCCCACGAGGCCTTGTCCGCCAGCCAGGACAGCATCTTCCTGGGCTTCATCCTCGCGCTGTGCATGGCCGGCACCTTCATCTGGCGACGCAGCGGCGTGGGGCCGGTGCGCTGGTATGTCGCCTACATCGCCACCAGCGGCTACAGCGTGTACAAGACCCGGGGCCTGGTCGGCCCGTTCTTTCGTCTGGACACGCACGATGGCGGCGACACCGTACTCGGCGTGGTGCTGGCGCTCAGCGTGGCCATCGCCGTGTCCTTCAGCGTGCGGTTGATGGCTTTGCACACGCATTTCCCGCGGCTGTCGCGCGCCTACGAAACCTTCGTGTGGCTGGTGATCGGCGTCGCCTGCAGCGGATTCCTGCTTGGCAGGTTCGGCACGGTGATGCCGTTCGTGCAGGGGCTGAGCCTGGTCAGCGTACCGTTGCTGCTGCTGGTGGCGGCTTACCTGAGCTGGCGCGGCCAGGCCATGGCCAAGCTGTACCTGGTGGCGTTCCTGGTGCTGTACATCGCATTCTTCCGCGGCTTCCTGATCAACCTTGGCCTGCTGCCGAACACGCCGTGGCTGCGCAATGGCGCGCCGCTGGCGGTGGGTCTGACCCTGCACCTGCTGTTGCTGACCTTCAGTTTCGCGCAACGCTTCTACGCGCTGGAGAAGCAGCGCCAAGATGCATTGGCCCTGGCGCTGGAACTCTCGCAGCAGTCCGAGGCATCGCTGGAGCACAAGGTGCGCGAACGCACCCGCGAACTGGCCGAGGAAATCGTGCAGCGCCAGGCCACCGAGCAGCGCCTGCGCGAGAGCAAGACGCAATTGCGGCAGGCACTGGTCGCCGAGCAGCGGCTGCGCGAGGAGCAGCGCGAATTCGTGACGTTGCTGTCGCACGAGTTCCGCACGCCCTTGTCGATCATCCATGCCAGCGGCCAGATGCTGCAGGACACGGAGACCGCGCTGCAGCCGGCAGGACGCCGCCGCATCGAGAAGATCCAGCGATCGGTGGAGCGCATGTCCGAGTTGATCGAACGTTTCCTCGACGATGAACAGGTGCTCTCGGACGAAGGCGCGCTCAAGCGCGAGGTGTTTGCGTTGCCCGCGCTCATCGACGAGGTGCTGGACGCGCTCGATCCGTCACGCGAGCGCGTGCGGGTCGAACTGGCGCAGGCGCCGCTGCGGGTGGATTGCGACCGCGGCCTGCTGCGGATCGCCCTGGACAATCTGTTGGGCAACGCCCTGAAGTACTCCGGGCCGGGACAACCGGTACGGCTGACGGCCACGGCGCAGGCGCAGACCCTGATCCTCGGCGTCGCCGATCAGGGTCCCGGCATTCCGCAGCACGAGCACACCGGGATCTTCCGCAAGTTCGCGCGCGGCAGCGGCAGCGGCGGGACTGCCGGCGCGGGGCTGGGGCTGTACCTGGTCAAGCGCATCGCCCTGCGATTGGGCGGCGAATTGACCCTGGACAGCGACGGCCGCGGCGCGACCTTCAGCCTGCGCCTGCCCCAGGCCGTCGCCGCGGAGGGGTGGTGAGCATGCGCACGCACCGCACATGCGGCGCACGGCATGGCGTCGCGCGCCGCCGCCGCGCCGGGGAGGCACGCTGACATGGCATTGATCGGTCTGCTCGAAGACGAAGTGGATCTGTGCGAGGAACTGCAGAGTTATCTGGTCGGCGCCGGACACCGCGTGGTATCCGCTGGCTCGGCCGCGGCCTTCTTCGCCGCAAGTGCCGGGCTGCGCTTCGACGTGGTGATCCTCGATCGCGGGCTCCCCGATGCCGATGGCCTGGAGATCGTGGAGCGCCTGCGCAGCGCCTCCCCGGGCGTCGGCATCATCATGTTGACCGCACGCGGTGCCAGCGAGGACCGCATCCATGGCCTGGAGAACGGGGCCGACCACTATCTGGTCAAGCCGGTGCGCCTGGCGGAACTGGCGGCGCACGTGCGTGCGCTGTTGCGGCGGCTGCCGCGCGGCTGGCGTCTGGTCGCCAGCGAATGCTGCCTGTACACGCCGGAGGATGCGCGTCTGGAACTGAGCGCGCGCGAGTTCGCGCTGTTGCGGGTGCTGGCCGTGCGCGCCGGCGAGATGGCCGGCCGCCGCGAGGTGGCCGAGGCGCTGGGCTGGGACTGGATGTCCTTCGACCAGCGTCGCCTCGACACCTTGATCAGCCGGCTGCGTCGGCGCTGCCGCGACGCCTGCCGCCAAGAACTGCCGATCCGCACCGAGCACGCGCGCGGCTACCTGACGACCGAGCCCGTGCGCGTGGAGTGACTGCGCCACACCGTAAGGCGAGCGTGCGATGGCGATCTTGCGCAATCGAGTGCGCGCACGCTGTGGCGCCGGCGATGCGCGTCAGAATTCCGCCGCCGATGAGGGTGACGTGCCGGGCGCCGACCGTTTGAGTGCGCCAAAAATCCGCCGAAAAAGCCTGCAATTCTGCGGCGCGAGCGGGATGCGTATGCGGTCTTCTGACGTTACGCGGGCGTGTCAGAACTCGTAAGTTTTCACACCCTCGTGATCTCCAGAATGGCGCCGATCAACAAGGGCGCGTTCTGCGCACCACACGGGGACATTGCATGAATACCACGCGGCTGGCCAAGCTTCTTGGCCTCGGCTCGTTGCCACTCGCTGTCAATTTGGCTCTTGCGCAGACGGCGCCGCCGGACGCGGGTTCGCTGCTCAACCAGCAGCAGCGCCAGGAACGGTTGCAGCCGCCGGCCGACGATGCGGCCGCGTTGCTGCAGGCGCCGTTGCCCGATGCGCCGGATGGCGGCTTCAGCGCACGCATCGACCGCGTCCGCTTCAGCGGAGCCGAGGGCGCGATCGACACGCAGGCGCTGCAGGCGGTGGTTGCCGATGCGCTGGGCAAGTCGCTGACCCACGCGCAGTTGCAGGCGCTGGCGCAGCGGGTCAGTGCCGCGCTGCAGGCGCAGGGTTATCTGCTGGCGCGCGCCTATCTGCCGCGGCAGGACCTGAGCAACGGCGAGCTGGAGATCGCGATCATGATCGGGCGTCTGCAGAACGCGCCCGGCCGCGTGCAGGTGCTGTCCGACGATGCCGCGCTGCGCGCCCGCGCGACCGGCATCGCCGATGCGGCCTTGCCCGAAGGGCCGGTGCGCAACGACCAGTTGGAGCGCGCGCTGCTGTTGATCAACGACGTGCCAGGCGTGAGCGCGCGTGCGACGCTGGAAAAGGGCGCCGAGCCCGGCAGCAGCCGCCTGCTGATCCGTGCCGATAGTGCGCCGGCGTGGATCGGCGGCGCGAGCGTGGACAACTTCGCCAACCGCTACACCGGCGCGTGGCGCAGCAGCGCCTGGGGCGCGGTGAATCGGCCGTTCGAGCACGAGGACCTGCTCGGCGTGAACCTCAGCCACAGCAGCGGCAGTGATCTGCTGGGTCTGAACTACGCCATCGGCCTGACCCCGTCGGGTCTGCGCGCCAACGTCGCCGCCTCGTCGATGCACTACGCGGTTGGCGCCGAGTTCAAGCCGCTGGACCTGCGCGGCAGCGCGCGTACCGTCAGCGCCGGCCTCAGCTATCCGCTGTTGCGCACGCGCAAGCGCAGCCTGTGGATCAGCATGGACGCCGAGCGTCGCGAGCTGGTCGACAAGGCGCTGGGCCAGGTCCTGCGCGAGCGCAATCTGGACCGGCTCACCACCATGCTCAGCGGCAACGCCTGGGACGGTTGGTGGGGCGGCGGTTACTTCGGCGCCAGCCTGGGCTGGGTCGCCGGCCGTGTGGAGTTGGACAACGCGGCCGACCGCATCGCCGACGGGCTGAGCGCGCGCACCCGCGGCAGCTACAACAAGCTGGTCTGGCGCGTGGAGCGCAATCAGAGCCTGGGCGGCTTGAGCAACTGGGGCCTGTACGTGGGTGCCAATGGCCAGTTCGCCAGCAAGAACCTGGATTCGTCGGAGAAGTTCCTGCTCGGCGGCCCGTCCGGGGTGCGCGGGCATGCGGTCGGCGAAGGCAGCGGCGACAACGGCTGGCTGGTCAATGCCGAGCTGCGCCGCGATTTTCTCGTCGCCAGGCACGTGCGTGCGCAGGCGCTGTTGTTCGCCGATCACGGCCACGTGCGCCAGCACATCGATCCGTGGGCAGGGTCGGTGATGCCGTGGTCGGGCAATGCGTACGACCTGTCCAGCGCTGGTATCGGCCTGAACCTGCAAGGCGAGCGCTGGTCGCTGCGCGGTGCCTGGGCGCACCGGCTGGGCGACAACCCCGGCCGCAGCGCCGCCGGCCTGAACGCCGACGGCCTGCGCGACGACCACTACCTGTGGCTGCAGGCAAGCCTGCGCTTCTGACGCCGCCACTCCACGCCTTCTGAGGACGATTCGCATGAATCACATCTACCGTTTGATCTGGGACGAACTGCGTGGCGCCTACGTGGTCGCCGCCGAAATTTCCCGCTGCCGCGGCAAGCGCAGCGGCACCGTGGTGCGCGCTGCCGCCGCCGCGATCGCCATCGGCAGCGTGCCGCTGTCGGCCTATGCCGTGGATCCTGGCGCATTGCCCGACGGCGCGCAGATCGCCGCCGGCAATGCGCACCTGGACCAGCACGGCGCCAACCTGACCGTGCATCAGGACAGCCAGCGGCTGATCCTGAACTGGAACAGCTTCGACATCGGCAACCAGGCCAGCGTGCGCTTCGAGCAGCCCGACAGCACCGCCATCGCGCTGAACCGCGTGCTCGGTGGTACGCCCAGCCAGGTGCTGGGCGAACTGAGCGGCAACGGCCAGGTCTGGCTGGTCAATCCCAACGGCGTGTACTTCGGCAAGGGCGCGCAGGTGGACGTGGGCGGGCTGCTGGTCAGCTCGCTTGGCATCAGCGACAGCGACTTCCTGGGCGGACACGCGCGCTTCGTCGCCAGCGGCGCGGCCGGCGCGGTGCGCAACGAGGGCGCGATCCGCGCCAACGGCGGCGTGGTGGCATTGCTGGCGCCGGCGGTGAGCAACACCGGCAGCATCGCGGCGGGCCAGGTCGGCCTGGCCGCAGGCGATCGCGTTGCGGTGGACTTCGGCAGCGACGGCCTGCTGTCGCTGGCGGTCGCCCAGGACGCGCTGAAGGCGGAACTGGCGCAGAGCGGCACCATCCGCGGCAACAACGTGGTGCTCAGCGCCGCCGGCGCCAGCGCGCTGCGCTCCAGCGTCATCAACATGGATGGCGTGGTCGAAGCGACCTCGCTGGGCGCGCATGGCGGTCGCATCCTGCTCGACGGCGGCGACGCCGGCCAGGTCCACGTCAGCGGCCGCCTCGACGCCAGTTCGGCGACCGGCCAGGGCGGCCGCATCGACGTGCTCGGCCAGCAGCTACGCCTGGACGGCGGCGCGCGCCTGGACGCCAGCGGCGCGACCGGCGGTGGCGCCATCCACGTCGGCGGCGGTTGGCAGGGGCACGATCCGGCGTTGCGTAACGCCACCCACGTGGAGGCCGATGCCAGCGTCGCGCTCGACGCCAGCGCCGGCAGCAGCGGCAACGGCGGCGAAGCGGTGGTCTGGTCCGACGGCGACACCCGGTTCGCCGGCAGCATCGCCGTGCGCGGTGGCGCGCAAGGCGGCAACGGCGGCCGCGCCGAAGTCTCCGGCAAGCAGCAACTCGCCTACAGCGGCCGCACCGATGCCAGCGCGGCCAACGGCGCGATGGGCGACCTGCTGCTGGACCCGGACACCATCAGCATCCAAGGTGGCGGCACCGGCATCGGTTCCCTGGGCGGAAGCACGGTATACGTGCGGGACCTGCAGGCGCAGAACGCCAACGTGATGCTGGTGGCCGACAATGGCATCACCTTCGGCGACCTGTCGCTGAACGGCGGCAACGGCCGCCTGAGCATGGCCAACAATGTCAGCCTGCGTCTGGAGAACACCAACGGCACCATCAGCTTCGCCAATCCGACCAATACGGTGGAAGTGTTCGGGACCGGCAGCATCTACATGCAGAGCGGGCGCACCAACACCGGCTTCCTGAGCAGCATCGGCAACCTGATCGCACATGGCCCCGGCACCAATCCCGGCACGCTGCCGACCCACGACGTCACCCAGAACGGCAACGGTACCCCGGGCGCCGGCTCGATCACCCTGTACGGCGCCGACGGCATCTCGGTCAGCGGCGCGCTGACCACCAATGGCGGCTACGTGCGCATCTGGGGCGACTCGGACAACATGGGCGGCGGCGACCTGACCCTGAACTCGCCGATCTTCAGCAATGGCGGCAACGTGTACCTGTCCACCGGGCAGGGCGCGGTGACGCTGAACTCCAACATGACCCTCGGCGCCGGGCGCGTGCTGTTCAAGGCCGATGGCAGCTACACGAGCGGCGAAAAAATCCTCAACGGCCTGATCGACGCCAGTGGGGACTTCAACATCGATACCGCCTTCACCATGAAGGGCGGCGCCAGCATCTACACCAGCGGCAACATCGTGTTCGGCAACGTACCGGTCAATCTCGATACCGGCAGTGGCGTGCTGGTGCTGCGCGCCAACAAGATCGACTGGGGCTCGTCGACCCTCAACAACCTCAGCACCGCGTCGATGCGCTTGGAGCCGTACGACCCTTCGGTCAACATGGTGCTGGGCGACGCCAACGGCTTCGCTTCGGCGGCGACGCTGAACAAGCTGCCGGGCATCCGCAACCTGACCATCGGCCGCGCCGATGGCACCGGCACCATCAGCGTCTCCGGCAACTACAACTTCAACGCCAGCGGCAGCTTCGAACTGCTCGACAAGACTCTCGACATCACCGCCGGCAGCCTCAGCAACAGCACCGGCGACGTGATCCTGACCGGCGACACCATCAACCTCAGCCAGCATGTCACCGCCAACGGCGGCAACGGCAAGGTCACGATCCGGCAGATGACCGCGGCCAACGCCCTGCATCTGGGTACCGGGCTCAGCAACGCGACGATCGGCCAGGTCAACGCGGCCACGCTGGAAGTGGGCCGCAGCGACGGCGGCGACCTGGTGTTCGACAGCGACATCGTCACTGGCGCCAGCACCGTGAGCCTGAAGAGCGGCCAACGCGTCTTGGGAGTCAACGGCGGCGTATCTGCGGCCAAACTGGCGGTCACCGCCGGCGCTGGCGCCACCCTCAGCGACAGTACCTTCAACTTCACCACGCTGGCGCTGGACGTGGGCGGCGCCACCCAGATCGCCAGTTCCAGCGCCACTTGGGGCCTGGGTCTCGCCGACACGCTGACCGGCTTGAATGTGCGCGCCGGCACCACCGGGACGGTGGGGTTGAACGCGACAGGAACTTTGGGCCTGAACAGCGCGATCAACTTCAACAACAGCGCCGCCACCCTCGCCGCCACTGCCGGCACCGGTTTCGATGCGGCCAGCACCACGCTGAGCAATCAGACGGCAGCTACCGTGGCCTTCGCCCTGTCCGGCGGCAACCCGTTCGCGTTCGGCGGCAGCAGCACTGTCCTGAGCGGCAGCATGCTGTCGCGCTTCAACGGCGTGAGCACGTTGCGTGTGGATGCGTCGGGCAATGACGTGACGATGGGGGCGTTCAACGTCGCCGTTGGCAACCGCATGCAGGTGCAGGCGCGTCGTTTGCAGCAGACCGGCGATGTCGGCGTGAGCGGCGGCAGCCTCTATCTCAGCGCCGCGCAGGGCGGCCTGACCCTGAACCACGGCATCAGCGCCGCGCAGACGCTGTCGCTCAACGACGTGGCCGGCACCGGCATCCAGGGCAGCGGCGCGTTGACCGCCGCGGCACTGGCGCTGCGCTCCAGCGGCCCGGTGTCGCTGACCTCCGCCAGTACCCTGGTGAACGCGATCGCGGCGCAGAGCGGCGACCTGACTTTCCGCAACAACGGCAGCCTGCTGGTCGGCAGTGTCGATGGCCTCGCCGGCATCGCCTCCACCGGCGCGGTGGACGTGCGCCTGACCGGCGCCAGCGCGGACCTGACGCTGCAACAGGCGGTGAGCGCGGGCAATGCCGCGCAGCGACAGACCGGCGTGCTGCTGGCGGCCGGCCGCAACTTCATCAATCAGGCAGGCAGCAGCGCGGTGAGCACCGGCAACGGCCGCTGGCTGGTGTATTCCACCTCGCCGCTCAATGACACCCGCGGCGGTCTGGCGCCGCAGTTCAAGCAGTACAACGCCGGCACCGGCAGCACCGTGCTGGATGCGGGCAGCGGTTTCCTTTACCGCGTCGCCCCGACCGTTGCCGTCGCCCTGACCGGCGCAGCCAGCAAGACCTATGACGGCAATGCCGCTGCCGCACTGGGCGGGATCGGCTACACGGCCAGCAGCGGTGCGATCGACGGCGATACGGTCGTCGTCACCGGCACCACCGCGCACTACGACAGCAAGAACGTCGGCCACGGCAAGGCGGTCACCGTCGACGGCCTGAGCGTGGACCACGCCGGCAACGGCGCGGTGCGCGTGTACGGTTACGGTCTGGCCAGCACCAGCGCCAGTGCCAACATCGGTACGATCGGCCAGAAGACGCTGCAGCTGGGGGCCGGCTCGATCCAGGGCAAGGTCTACGACGGCACCACCACCGCCAGCCTGGGGTCGGCGGCCCTGAGCGGCGTGGTGAGCGGCGACGACGTGCGCTTCGCCGGTGCATCCGGCGCGGTGTTCGCCGACAAGCGCGCCGGCGTCAACAAGCAGGTCACCGTGTCCGGCATCGCGCTCGGCGGCAACGATGCAGGCAACTACCTGGTCGACAGCACGGCCTATGCCGACATCGCCAAGCGCACGCTGACGGTGGCGGTCGACATCGCCGGCAAGGTGTACGACGGCGGGATCGGCGCGCAGGTGCGCAACGCCACGCTCGGCAATGCCGTCGTCGGCGACGATGTGTCCGTCGCCACCCAGGCCGCGTTCGTCGACAAGAACGTCGGCGACAACAAGAGCGTCGTGGTCGCCGCACAACTCGGCGGCACCGATGCCGACAACTACGTCATGGACGTGGCCACCTCGACGCCGCGCGGCAGTACCGCCTCGATCACGCCCAAGACGATCGACGCCGGCACGCTGAGCGTGACGGCCAAGGTGTACGACGGCAACCGCACCGCCAACGTCGGCAGCAACGACCCGGTCGGCACGCTGAGCGGGGACGACGTGGCACTGGTCCTGCAGGGCCAGTACGACGACAAGAACGCCGGCACGGGCAAGCGGGTGGACGTGACGGCGGGCTTGCGCGGTGGCGACGCCGGCAACTACCAGTTGCTCGCGACTCGCCTGCAGTCCAGCGGCGACATCACGCCCAAGACGATCGACGCCGGCACGCTGAGCGTGACCACCAAGGTGTACGACGGCAACCGGACCGCCACCGTCGGTAGCAGCGGCCTGGTCGGCACGGTCGGTGGGGACGACGTGGCGTTGATCTTGCAGGGCCTTTACGACACCAAGAACGCCGGCACCGGCAAGCGCGTGGACGTGACCGCGGACCTGCGCGGTGGCGATGCCGGCAACTATCGCCTGGTCAACACCAGCCTGCAGTCGCGCGGCGACGTGGCGGCGAAGGCACTGACCGTCGGCAATGTGGCCGTGCTGGACAAGCGCTTCGACGGCGGCAGCGACGCGGTGCTGGTACTGCCGCCGCTGCGTGGCGTGGTCGCTGGCGACGAGGTCGCGCTGCAGGGTCGGGGTCAGTACGACAATGCCTCGGCCGCGGCGGGCAAGACGGTGCAGATCGCACTGGCCCTGAGCGGTGCCGACGCGGGCAACTACCGCCTGACCGACGCGCGTCAGCAGACCGTCGCCGGCATCGAGGACCTGCCGGGCCGCAACGCGGTGGACGCGGTCTCGCAGCCGAGCATGGGGGGCAACGGCACGCAGCCGGGCGGCACCGCCGACGGCAATTCGTTGACGGCGGCGGGCGCGATTTCGGCAGCGGCCGGCGCGATGGGGGAACTCGGCGCATCGGCGCAACCGCGGCTGGGTGGAACCTCGCTCGATCCGACCGGCGCCGGCAGCACGGTATCGGGTGGCGGCGCCGGTGGCAGCGGTAGCGGCCTTGGGGGTAGCGTCGGTGGTTCGGGCGGTGCCGGCGGCACTGCCGGCGCTGCGATCGGCACGGGCACCGGGACCACCGCGGCCGACGGTGCCACCGGCTCGGCGGGCGCCAATGCCGGTGGCAACGGCGCAGGCAACGTCGCCGATGCCCAGGGCGGTGCTGGCGCCGCAAGCCAGGGTGCCGGCCAGCGCGGCGGTGCCCCGGGCGATGTGGCGATGGAGCAGGTGCTGCGCAACGGTGCCGGCGTGAGCCTCGCTACCGGTGGCGAGACCCTGGCGCAGCCTGAAGTGGCGGTGCTGACGGTGTTCGACGGCGAAGGCCGTGCGCTTGGCCGCCTGCGGGTGGAAGACCTGGGCAGCAGCCTGGCGCTGCACCCGCTGGACGGCAGCGCGCCGACCGCGCCGAACCTGCAGCAGAACGTTCGCGCCAGCGCCCAGACCAGTGTGGCCGTCGATGCGGACGAGAACGCTACGCTGCGCCTGTCCCTGCTGGAAGACGGCACGCTCCACGTGGTGGCGCCGCGTTCGGCCGCACGCATGGACCGCGAAACGCTCAGCGCCTACGCGCTCGGCGCGCTGAAACAGCAGGCGGGCGTGTCGGTGCAGCAGGTGCGCGCGCTGGTGCTGAGCTTCGTCGACTGACGGAGTGGCGAGGGACACAGGGGCGGCTGCCGCCTCTGCGTCCCGGCGGCCTGGCTGATCGGGGGAAAGGCCAGGCCGGGTTCGACCGTCTCGGCGCGGGTGATGCGCCTGAAGCGGAGGCAGCGGCGTCCGCGGTGCGATGGTGGCAAGCGCGGAGCACCCTTGCGGTGAGATCAAGGTCATCGCCTCGCCATCGTCGCGCCGCGGACGCGCCACATTCTGGAGGTGTCATTGCCTGATGCATGCAGGGTGCGACACAGCGCGACCCTGCGTCGCACAAGCCCTCATGCGGGAGTGTGCTCTGGCAGCCTTGTGGGTGGGAGGCTGCCGCCGCCGTTCCGGCGCATGTGCCGCGCGGCCAGCGCGATGCTGTGCCGCCCATCGCTGCAGTGTCGCCGCACCGGGGCGATACGGCTATCGTATCGGGATGCCGAGCGCTTCCCCACTTCCCTTTCGACGCAAGAAACGGCGTGTTGCTCGCGCGGCGATGGCGTTGTTGGCCGCTGGCTGTCGGCGTGGCTGGCGGTAGTCGCGGTGTCGCACGCATGATCGCGACGAGCAGTTCGCGCAGGCCCCTGCCCAAGCCGACCGTCCGCCGGCTCGGCGCGGACGATGCGCTGGCCTATCTGCGGGTGGGCGAGGGCGCGCCGGTGCTGCTGGTGCACGGGGCCCTGTGCGACTACCGCTACTGGGCACCGCAGCTGCGCGGCCTGGCCGACCGCTTCCAGCTCAGTGCACTGAGCCTGGGCCAGTATTACCCGCGACTGCCGTCGGCGTCGCGGCATGCGTTCGGCTGGCGCTGGCATGCGCAGCAGCTCGCCGCCTTCCTCGCCGAGGAAGCGCGGCCAGTGCACCTGGTCGGGCATTCCCGCGGAGCCGCCGTGGCCTGGCAGGCGGCATTGCTGCGGCCGGACGCCATCGCCAGCCTGACCCTGTTCGATCCAGGCGGTCCGCAGCCGCAGGGACTGCCGCCCGAGGTGCAGGCGGTCCGCGCACAGGCGATCGCGCTGCTGCAGGGCGGCCAGATCGAGGCGGGCCTGGAGTGCTTCGTCGATTCGGTCAGCCAGCCCGGGGCCTGGGCGCGCAGCAGCGCGAGCTTCCGGCAGATGGTGCGCGACAACGCGCAGACCCTGGTGCCGCAGATCGCCGATGCACTGCCGGCGTACCGGCCCGAGCAGGCCGCCACCCTGGCGATGCCGGTGTTGCTGGTCGCCGGCGAACGCAGTCCGGCCCAGTACCGCGACAACGCCGCCGCCCTGGCGGCCTGGCTGCCGCAGGTGCGCCATGAGGTACTCGCCGGCGCCTCCCATGGCATGACCTTCACGCATGCGCGCCGCTGCAACGGCTTGATCGCCGATGCGGTGGCCGCGGCCGACCGGATGCTTTGAGGCTCTGCTCGCGGATGCCGCGGCGTGGAACATTTTGCACTGGACGATTATTTGGACAGGAAGCGTGACCGGCGGATTTCTATGCACGGAACGTCCGTGCGCATTGCGGAAAATAAGTATGGGGAAATTTTCTGCGATTTGCGCATCGTCTGCGGTGATTGTCGGAAATTGGTTATAAATCCCGCTGCCGCCGACGCCGATTGAGCGTCATGCGCTGTCATGATGAGACCTGCGTTGCAGGATTGAAAAATTTAAAATTGAATCATTGACAGCCACAACGGCGGCAATAGATTTGAATCGAACGCGACATCGCTGCACTGCACAAAACGTCATCGCGTTCCACGCAAGCCCGACAGCTGCAGTCGGTACTCACTTAATGCTACTCAGGGGATTCCGTCATGAAAATGATTCGGATGCACGAACTCGTGCATGCCTTCGCGATCGCCGCTCTCGCGTTTCCCGCGACGCTGCTTGCGCCCGCCGCGTCCGCGCAGGCGATCGGGACATTTCCACCCATCGAAACAAGCATCTCGCTCCCACACGACGAAGCGTCGCATCGCCAGCCGGCCGAATGGTGGTACATGACCGGTTTTCTGGACGGCACCGATCCATCTGGGGGAAAACACTCATACGCGTATGAAATGGTGGTATTTCAGATCGTTGGTGTCGCCAATACCGCACCGATCTACGACGCGCATTTCGCGATCTCGGATCTGGATCGCGGCGATTTCCGTTTCAAGAAGCAGGTGGTGACCGGGCCGTTCACCACGTCGACGGATCGTTTCGATCTGGACGTCGCCGGCTTCCAGATGGGCGGTTCGATGGGCAGTTATTATGCCAAGGCCGCGCCTGTCGATCTGGATTATGCCATCGACCTCAGTACCCAGGCGCTGCAGAAACCGACCTTGAACGGAACCAATGGCGTGGAAACCTATGGCGGATTCATCTCGCCGTATTATTCCTTCAACGTCAATGCAACCAGCGGCACCGTCTGGGATCACGGCGTGCCGGTCAAGGTCACCGGCACTTCCTGGTACGACCACGAATGGGCCAACGGCATCCCGGGCGACGCCAACAGCGGGTGGACCTGGTTCGGCGTGTCGTTGGACGACAACAGCCAATACAACATCAGTTTCTTCATGAAGGGCGACGGTACGGTCGATCAGGCGCTCGCCGTCAAGACCGCCGAAGGTCACTACACCCCGCTCGATCCCAGTGCGCTCAAGCTCGAACGGATCGGCAGCTGGACGAGCCCCAACACCGGCTACACCTATCCGGCGCAATGGAAGGTCACCTTGCCGGACGGCGCGATCACGATCACGCCGACGCTGCAGAACGCCGAGCTGTATGCGCCGGCCACGCAGAAGTTCTATTTCGAGGGTCCTGCCAAGGTGGTCGGCACGGTGGCGGGGAAATCGATCACCGGCAGGGCATTCGCCGAAATGAACCCGTGGGGCGTGGATTGGGGGATGCGCGTCCTGCCGTGAAGTGCCCAGTCGCATCCAATCAGTACGACATCCATCATCATCTTGCAGGGGATCACAATGCGTCTGTCAACAAAAACGTTTAGCCGCTTCCGCGGCTGGCTCGCTGCTGCCATGGTCATCGCGTGCGGCTTCTCGTCCGCACCCGTGGCTGCGCAGGTGTTCGAAGAACCCACGCCGGTGCAATTGCCGCGCGACGAGGGTCCGCACCACAGTCAGTTGGAATGGTGGTATTTCGTCGGCCATCTGTATGGCGTGGACCCCAGCGGCGCCAAGCGCGAATTCGGCTACGAGGTCACCGTGTTCCAGTTGTGGCCGATCGGGTCCGGGCCTGCCACCTATTCCTGGCACTTCGCGGTCACCGACGTGAACAACAAGCTGCACAAGGTGGAGGAGCGCGTCGTCACCGATCAGATTCCCGATCAGAAGGGCTCTTTCAACTTCGCCAACAACGGCTGGTCGATCAGCGGGTCGCAGCAGAATTACGCGATCAAGGGCGCACTGAGCGATGGGCGCTTCGCCATCGACCTCAAGACCAGCAGCGACATGCCGTTCGTGCTGCATAACGGCAACGGCGTGGTGGACTACCGTCCCATCGCCAAGACCTCGGCGTACTACTCTTCCACGGCGCTGGACACCGAAGGCACGGTCTACGACAACGGCGTGCCGATCAAGATCATCGGTACCTCGTGGCAGGACCGGCAGTGGTTCGTGAAAGGCATGGCCTCCGACGAGAACGGCTCCTTCTTCGGCGGCGGCTGGAACTGGTTCGCCATCCAGATGGATAACGACACCCAGTACATGCTGTATTACCTTCAGGACCCCAACACTGGCGCCATTACCAACAAGTACGGCACGCGCGTGTCCAAGGGCGTGGCGACCCCCGTCTCCGGCGACCAGATGGATCTGCAACGGCTGGCGACCTGGACGAGTCCGAACTCCGGTTACACCTACGAGTCCAAGTGGAACGTGATCCTGCCGGAAGGCAACCTGCTCATCACGCCGCTGGTCGACGACCAGGAGATGCTCTGGACCGGGCACCGCACGTATTGGGAAGGCGCTTCGCAAGTGGTCGGCACGCTCAACGGCGCTGCCGTGACCGGCCGCAGCTACGTCGAAGTCAATCCGTGGCGACAGCCGTACACGTCGCTGCCCTGAACGAGGCGGCGTATCGCAGCAACCTTGTTCCAGGCGGAGATAGTCGCCTGGAACAACGGTGTGTGTGACGTGGGCAGCGGTGGTGCACGGCGCGGCGACGGCCGCGCCGATTGGCCCGAGGAGGCCGCCGCCGCCTCGCGGTTGGGCGGGATAGGCGCAGCGTCGCGCCAGGGGGCACGCGCGCCATCCCGCAGGAGCGCGGTGCCCGCCGCGTTCCTGCGGGAGGGTTCGCCGGCTGCGGATTGGTCGGGTCGTTTGTAGAAGCGGCGTCAGCCGCGACAGGCTTCGCCGGGAAGGCCCCGTCGCGGCTGAAGCCGCTCCTGCAAACTACTTCCCGTCGTTATTGGCGGTTCCCCGAAGCCGCACCCACACGACAGGCCACCGTCCTGCGGCTCAAGCTCGCAGAGGAGTGAGTGCGTCGGAGGTGGTGCGGGCGGCGCTCCAACATGGCCCGCATCCGTTCGATCCACAGACCAGCGGTGGCGGCGGTCCTAGGCGCTACGCGCCACCGGGGCCGGTTCGCCGCGATCCAGTTGCCGGTAGGCGATGGCCTCGGTCAGGTGCGCGGTGGCGATGGCGTCGCTGGCGTCCAGGTCGGCGATGGTGCGCGCCACGCGCAGGATACGGTGCAGCGAGCGCGCCGACAGCCGCAGGCGCTCGATCGCGTGTTCCAGCAACGCTTCATCGTGCGGCTGCAGCCGGCAGTCGCGCAGGGTCTCGCTGTGGCCGAGCTGGCCGTTGGGCCGGCCGGCGCGGCGCTGTTGCCGTTGCCGCGCCTGTTCGACGCGGGCGCGCACCGTGGCGCTGGCTTCGCCGGGCGGGGCATCGGCGCGCAGCGCCTGTGGCGGCAGCCGCGGCACTTCCACGTGCAGGTCGATGCGGTCCAGCAGCGGGCCGGAGATGCGCGCGCGGTATCGCCGCACCGCGTCCTCGCTGCAGCGGCAGCGACCGCTGGGGTCGCCGGCCCAGCCGCAGGGGCAGGGATTCATCGCCGCCACCAGTTGGAAGCGCGCGGGAAACTCGGCGCTGCGCGCCGCGCGCGACACGGTCACCTGGCCCGATTCCAGCGGCTCGCGCAGCACTTCCAGCGCATGCCGGTTCCACTCCGGCAGTTCGTCCAGGAACAGCACGCCGTGGTGCGCCAGCGAGATCTCGCCCGGGCGCGGATGAGTGCCGCCGCCGACCAGCGACACCGCGCTGGCGGTGTGGTGCGGTGCGCGGTAGGGGCGTTGCCGCCAGCGTGCCGGATCCACGCCGCGGCCGCTGACCGAAGCGATGGCCGCGCTCTCCAGTGCCTCGGCTTCGCTGGCCGCGGGCAGGATCCCGGGCAGGCGCGAGGCCAGCAGGGTCTTGCCGCAGCCGGGGCTGCCGATCAGCAACAGGTGGTGATGCCCGGCCGCGGCGATCTCCAGGGCGCGCCGCGCCTGCGCCTGGCCGCGCACGTCGCTCAGGTCGGGAAAGGGCGCGGCGACCGTGGGCGGCGCGGTGGCCGCGGGCAGGGTCTTGCTGCCGTTGAGCAGGCCGCAGACTTCCAGCAGGGTGCGTGCGGTGTAGGCCTGCACGTGTTGCGCCAACGCGGCCTCGGCGCCGTTGTCGGCCGGGACGATCAGGGTGCGCCCAGCCTGGGCGGCGGCCAGTGCGGCCGGCAGGACGCCGTCGACCGGACGCAGTTCGCCGGTCAAGGCCAGTTCGCCGAGGAATTCGTACTGGCCGAGCACCTGCGGGTCAAGCTGGCCGGCGGCGGCGAGGATGCCCAGCGCGATCGGCAGGTCGAAGCGGCCGCCCTCCTTGGGCAGGTCGGCCGGGGCCAGGTTGACCGTGATCCGCCGTGCCGGGAACTCGTACTGCGCGCAGAGCAGGGCGGCGCGGACGCGGTCGCGCGATTCGCGTACCGCCGCCTCGGGCAGGCCGACGATCTGCGTGGTCGGCAGGCCGCCGGACAGATGGACTTCGACCCGAACCGGAGGCGCAAGCACCCCCGCGCGGGCACGGCTGTGCACCAGCGCCAGGCTCATGGTGGCGGGTGGATCAGGCGGTGGGGCTGGGCGACTGCCCGCTGCGTGCCGCTTCCAGCGCGGCGACGCTGCGCTCCAGCGCTTCGAGCTTCTCGCGCGTGCGCAGCAGCACCGCGCGCTGCACTTCGAATTCCTCGCGGGTGACCAGGTCGAGCTTGCCCAGCCCGGCCTGCAGCGCGCTCTTGAAGGTGCTCTGCAGTTCGTCGCGGGATTGGCGCAGGCCCGGCGGCACCAGATCGCTGAGGCGGCGGGCGAGGTCGTCGAGATGGTTGAGGTCGATCATGGCTGTGCTCCGGCAGGTGGCGTCAGATTGCGGCACCGGAAAGGTCGGGACCATCGGGATCGGACGCGGCGCGCTGTCGGAAAATTCCGGCGTTGGGGGCGCGCGGCCATTGAACCCGACGGCCGGGAATCGCGCAACCGCGCTATCCTGACGCCATTGTGATTGGAGAACGCCGCATGAAGATGATCATGGCCGTGATCAAGCCGTTCAAGCTCGACGACGTGCGCGAGGCGCTCGCCGCGCAGGGCGTGGCCGGCATCACCGTCACCGAGGTCAAGGGCTTCGGCCGGCAGAAGGGCCACACCGAGCTGTATCGCGGCGCCGAGTACGTGGTCGATTTCCTGCCCAAGGTGAAACTGGAAGTGGCGGTCAGCGAGGACCAGGTCGAGCGCGTGGTCGAGGCCATCGTCAAGGCCGCCGCCACCGGCAAGATCGGCGACGGCAAGGTGTTCGTCTACGACCTGGGCACGGTGGTGCGGATCCGCACCGGCGAACTGGACGCGGACGCGCTGTAACGCAGTCACCGCGCCTGCATCGCCGTGGCATGGATGGTGTCGTGTAGGAGCGGTTTCAGCCGCGATGGGCGTTCCCGATAGAACCTGTCGCGGCTGAAACCGCCCCTACAGGCGTGGCGGGCCAGTTGGATAGGTCAGGCACGCTGCGAGTCAGCCGCCGACTCAGACGCCGCCGTAGCCGCGGCCGAGGGTGAGCCAGAACGTCGCCACCACCAGCACCGCCACGACGACCGTGGAGCGGCTGGACGGTAGCGGCAGTGGCGCGCGCGACCGGCGCGACAGCGCGATGACCACCAGGCCGATCGGTGCCAACAGGCCTTCCTGCGCCGCCTCGCGCAGTGCCGGCAGCACCGGCCCGGCATGGAACAGCACGCTCGCGCAGGCCACCGTGCCGGCAGTGGCGTAGGCCGCCAGCATTGGCCTGCCTTTCGGCAGCCATGGGGCGATGGCGCGCAGCACCTGCAGATACAGCCAGGCGCCGGCCAGTCCCATCCCCAGTCGCCAGGCCCAGGCTGGCTGCAGGGCGAGATCGCGCAGGACGAAGGCGAGGTCTCCGTCATTGGTGACCGCGGAGAACAGCAGGTAGCCGGCGCCCCACATTCCGTTGAAGGCGGCGATCAGCGCGAGCGCCAGGCGCGGCGTGTCCGCGCGACGGCGGCGTGCCGCCAGGATGCAGGCTGCGGCCACGCATAGATTCGCCAGCGGGCCGGCGGCATCGACGAAGGGGCGCCCAGGCTGGCAGCGGAAGTACACCGACGTGAGCCAGCGGACGGTGCCGCCGCTGCCCAGGCAGGCCAGGCCATGGCCTACCGCTTCGTGGGCGACGCAGGCGACGACGAAGCCGATCGCGGCCAGCGCGCACAGGGTCCACGGCGACGTCGTCTGGGAGCGCATGGCAGGCTCGCGGTGTGTGCGATGGAGGCCGGCGCATCGTCGCACGCGCCGGCCATGGCGTGCGGCATCGTTTGGCGCCTACAGCGCGCGATCGCGGCAACCGGCGAGGCGATGCCATGCGCGATGCAGCGCGCCTGTCGATTCGGATGCGCACGCGTTGGGGGCCGGCCTTACCGAGGGCCCCGACAGCGCCGGCGATCCGCGGCATCGGCGCACGTCAGGCGCGCGCCGATGCCGAAGAGGACCGGGGGCTTAGCCGCCCAGCGCCTCGGCCACGAACGGCGGCAGCACCTGGGTGCCGGTGTGCAGGTGCGCGCTGTAGTAGCGGGTGGCGAACGGCTTGGCCGCGGCGTCGTCCTGGCGGAAGTCGAAGCCGCCCTGCTTGCGCGCCATGGTCACACTCCACCAGCCGGTCGGGTAGCACGGCTGCGGGAACGGCACGGTGTGGAAGCTGGCGAAGCCGGCCTTGCCCATTTCCGTGCGCATTTCCTTGATCAGGTCCAGCAGCGCCAGCGGCGACTCGGACTGCTGCACCAGGATGCCGTCGTCCTTCAGCGCCTTGAAGCAACTCTCGTAGAAGGCCTTGTTGAACAGGCCTTCGGCCGGGCCGACCGGGTCGGTGGAGTCGACGATGACGATGTCTACGCTGCCGGCCGGGCAGTTGGCCATGTAGGCCACGCCGTCGTCGAACAGCAACTCGGCACGCGGATCGTTGTTGGAGTCGCACAGTTCCGGGAAGTACTTCTCGGCCATGCGCGTGACCTGCTCGTCGATGTCGCACTGGGTGGCGCTTTCCACGCCCGGGTGCTTGAGCACTTCGCGCAGGGTGCCGCAGTCGCCGCCGCCGATGATCACCACGCGCTTGGGCGCGGCGTGGGTGAACAGCGCCGGATGGCTGATCATCTCGTGGTAGAAGAAGTTGTCGCGCGTGGTCAGCATCACCGCGCCGTCGATCACCATCAGCTTGCCCCAGTCGGTGGTGTCGTAGATCTCGATCTTCTGGAACGGCGACTGCACCTCGTCCAGCTTGCCGGTGATGCGGTAGCCGATGGCCGAGCCGGTGGGCTGGAAGTGTTCGATGTACCAGTTGTCGTTGGCGCTCATGGAATGTCCTAGGAAAGCAAAAAGAATGCAGCGTTTCCTTCTCCCCCCGGGAGAAGGTGGCGCGAAGCGCCGGATGAGGGTCGGGCGCAGCCTCGCGCAGCCGAACCACACGATTCTGTTACCGCATCCTCTCCGGATGAGGGGCGGACACAGCCTCGCGCATCCAGCCCGCACCACGCGCCCGCGAACCCGGCCCGGCTCCACCAGGAGCCGAGGGCGTCGGAACGGCGCGGATTGTAACGGACCCCACGCGTAGCAGGGGTTACAATCCACGCCCTTTTTCCCTCAGCCGAGCCGCCACGATGAGCGATTGGTCCCTCGACCAAGCCCGCAAGACCTACTCGATCCCGCACTGGGCGGACGGGTACTTCGACGTGGACGCGGCCGGCCGGGTGGTGGTGCGGCCGCAGGGCGCCGACGGCGTGGCGATCGCGCTGCCGGAGGTGGTGGACGCCGCGCGCGCGGCCGGGGCCAAGCTGCCGATGCTGGTGCGCTTCCCGGACATCCTCGGCGAGCGCCTGGGCAAGCTGCAGGCCGCCTTCGCCCAGGCCCAGGCCGACTGGGACTACAGCGGCGGCTACACCGCCGTGTACCCGATCAAGGTCAACCAGCACCGCGGCGTGGCCGGCACCCTGGCCAGCCACCAGGGCGAGGGCTTCGGCCTGGAGGCGGGCAGCAAGCCGGAACTGATGGCGGTGCTGGCGCTGTCGCGGCCGGGCGGGCTGATCGTCTGCAACGGCTACAAGGACCGCGAGTACATCCGTCTGGCGCTGATCGGGCGCAAGCTCGGGCTGCAGACCTTCATCGTCATCGAGAAGCCGTCGGAGCTGAAGCTGGTGCTGGAGGAGGCGCGCGCGCTGGACGTGAAGCCGGGCCTGGGCGTGCGCATGCGCCTGGCCTCGCTGGGCGCGGGCAAGTGGCAGAACAGCGGTGGCGACAAGGCCAAGTTCGGGCTGTCGCCGCGGCAGGTGCTGGACCTGTGGAAGACCCTGCGCGACACCGAATACGCCGACGCGCTGAACCTGCTGCACTTCCACATGGGGTCGCAGATCTCCAACGTGCGCGACATCGCCAACGGCATGCGCGAGGCCACCCGCTATTTCGTCGAGCTGTCCAAGCTGGGCGCGAAGATCAGCCACGTCGACGTCGGCGGCGGCCTGGGCATCGACTACGAAGGCACCCGCTCGCGCAGCTATTGCTCGATCAACTACGGCCTGCACTCCTACGCCAGCAACATCGTGCAGCCGCTGGCCAGCGCCTGCGAGGAGCACGGCCTGGCGCCGCCGCGCATCGTCACCGAGTGCGGGCGTGCGATGACCGCGCACCACGCGGTGCTGATCGCCAACGTGTCCGAGGTGGAGCAGGCGCCGGAAGGCCGCGTGCCCGACGCGCACGACGACGAACCGGCGGCGATCCGCCACCTGCGCGAGATCCATGCCGAACTGGACCAGCGCCCGGCGGTGGAACTGTTCCAGGAGGCGCAGCATTTCCACGCCGAAGGCCTCAGCGGCTACGCCCTTGGCCAGATCGACCTGACCCATCGCGCGCGCATCGACGACCTGTTCTATGCCATCGCCCACGGCGTGCGCGCGCGGCTGAGCCATGAGGAAAAGAGCCATCGTCCGGTGCTGGACGAGCTCAACGAGCGCCTGGTCGACAAGTACTTCGTCAACTTCAGCGTGTTCGAATCGATTCCCGACGTGTGGGCGATCGACCAGGTGTTCCCGATCGTGCCGATCGAGCGCCTGAACGAGGCGCCGGCGCGGCGCGGCGTGGTCTGCGACATGACCTGCGATTCCGACGGCATGGTCAAGACCTACGTCGAGAACGAAAGCCTGGACAGCTCGCTGCCGTTGCACGCGCTGCGCCCGGGCGAGAGCTACCGTATCGGCTTCTTCCTGGTCGGCGCCTACCAGGAGATCCTCGGCGACATCCACAACCTGTTCGGCGACACCGACGCGGTGGAAGTGGCGGTGGATGGCGACGGCTACCGCATCGCCCAGCAGCGCCGCGGCGACACCACCGACGTGATGCTGGACTACGTCGGCTACCGCCTGGACGACCTGCGCGCCGCCTACGCCGAACGCGTCGCCGCCGCGCAGTTGCCGGCCGCGCAGGCCACGGAACTGGCCGACGCGCTCGAGGCCGGCCTGACCGGCTACACCTACCTGTCGGACGAACCGCTGGGCTGACAGCGCGCGACCCACGCAAGCCCCTCTCCCCCCGGGAGAGGGGTTGGGGTGAGGGTACGCCCGTGCACGCAATCTTGGGGTTGGCCGCCTGGCGCCGCGGCTTGCATCTTCCAGGCGCGATCGCTTGGGCGTCGATAGACGGCTGCTGCCGCAACCGGCGATGCAACCAGTAAGCTGCGCGCTCCCCACCGCCACCGTCCCACGATGCGCTATCCCGGCCTCGACCTGCTGCGCGCCATCGCCATCGTCTGGGTGATGTTGTTCCACTCCTTCGTGGTCGGTGGGCTGGGCCCGGATTGGGAGTGGCTGTCGCGCTATGGCTGGATGGGCGTGGATCTGTTCTTCGTGCTCAGCGGCTTTTTGATCGGCGGTCAGGTGCTGGCGCCGCTGGCCCGCGGCGAGCCGCTGCGCTACGGCGAGTTCTACCGGCGCCGCGCCTACCGCATCCTGCCGGCGTACGCGGTGGTGCTGGCGTTGTACCTGGCATGGCCCGGGTTCCGCGAAGCGCCCGGGATCGCGCCGTGGTGGCTGTTCGCCAGTTTCACCCTCAACCTGGGCATCGACTACGCCAACCAGCAGGCGTTCTCGCATGCGTGGTCGCTGTGCGTGGAAGAGCACTTCTACCTGGTGTTTCCGCTGCTGGCGGCGTGGCTGCTGCGGCGGCCATCGGCGCCGCGTTTCGTGGCGCTGTGCGTGGCCGTGGTGCTGGCCGGCATCGCCCTGCGCAGTGCGATCTGGCTGCACGACAGCGCGCTGGATCGCATCGGTGCCGGGCTGCAGCGCAACTGGTTCATCGAGGATCTCTACTACCCCACCTGGAACCGCCTGGACGGCCTGCTGGCGGGGGTGGCGCTGGCGGTGCTGAAGACCTTCCGGCCGCAGCACTGGCAGCGGCTGCAGCGTCACGCCAGCGTCGTGGCGCTTGCCGGCATCGTGGTCTGTGCGCTGGCGATGTGGCTGTTCCGCGACCGCACCGGCCTGCTCGGCAATGCCATCGGCTGGCCGGTGCTGTCGTTGGGACTGGCGCTGCTGGTCGGCGCCGGCGCCTCCACCCAGGGATGGCTGGGGCGCTGCCGGGTGCCGGGCGCGGCCTGGCTGGCCGCGGTGTCCTACAGCCTGTACCTGAGCCACAAGGCGGCGTTCCATCTGACCCAGGCGTGGTTCGGCGCGCTGCTGGACGGGCGTGGACCGCTCGCCTTCGCCGGCTATGCCGGCATGGCGCTGCTGTTCGCGGCTGTCCTGCACTACGCGGTGGAGCACCCTTTCCTGCGCCTGCGCGAGCGGCGCGGCGCTCCGGCTGTCGCGACCGCGCATGGTTGAGCGCACGGTTTCCGATCCGCGCGGCACGTCCCGGTGAAGAGCGATGGCAATCCTTCAAGACCGTGGCCAGCGGCGGCGCCACATGCTCGCCGGCGTCCTGATCGCCAGGAGGATGCCCTGCAAGGGCGGCAGGTAAGCGCGCGGGACGTCTCAGCCATCCCCGACCATCGCTGCATGCGCCGCCTGCAGGCGCTGTTGCAGGATCTCCGCCAGCCGCGCCACCGCCGGCGGCGGCACGGCGACCGCGCGATGCAGGCTCAGCCCTAGCGCCGGCAACGCGGGCAGGCCGCCGGCGCCGGGCGGGAGCAGGGCCAGTCCGGCCGGCACCCCGGCCGGGGTGCGCAGGGTGATGCCCAATCCGGCGCGGACCGCCGCCCATACGCCGCCGAGGCTGGCGCTGGTGAAGGCGATGCGCCATGGGATGCCGGCGCGGTCCAGGGCGGTGGTCGCGGCCTTGCGCAGCAGGCAGGGGGCTTCCAGCATCACCAATGGCAATGGCGCCGCGCCGCTCCAATCGGCCACGTCCGGCGCGCTGCGGTCGCCTGCGGCGATCCAGCGCAGCGGCCACGCCGCTTGCGCCTGCCGATGCGCCGAGGCCGCGCCGGAGTCCCAGGCCAGGGCCAGATCCAGTTGCCCGGCCTCCACCCGCGCCAGCAGTTCCTGGTGGCGGGCGATGCGCGCTTCGATCCGCACCTGCGGGTGGGCGCGGGCGAAACGCCCGAGCACGTCCGGCAGCATGTGCTCGCCGAAGTCCTCCTGCAGCCCCAGCCGCACCCAGCCCTGCAGCGCCGTGTCCTGCAGGGCCACGACCGCCTCATCGTTGAGCTCGAGCAGCCGCCGCGCGTAGCCCAGCAAGGC
Organism: Xanthomonas sp. LMG 12461; assembly: GCF_009192935.1. Lineage (NCBI taxonomy): Bacteria > Pseudomonadati > Pseudomonadota > Gammaproteobacteria > Lysobacterales > Lysobacteraceae > Xanthomonas > Xanthomonas sp. LMG 12461. The sequence continues at coordinate 24,747 of NZ_NQYT01000020.1, read as the reverse complement.
TTCGCCGGCCTCGGTCAGGGCCAGGCCGCGGCCCTGGCGGCGCAGCACCGGCTGCCCGGCCTGCTCCTCCAGCTTCTTCAACTGTGCGCTGATCGCCGAGGTGGAGCGCCCGCGGCGCTCGGCCGCCTTGGCGAAGCTGCCCAACTCCACGCCGGCGACGAAGCTGCGCAGCGCGTCGAGGTCGAAGGTGATGGGGCGCATCGTTCGATCCTGATTTTCCGGACGGTCGTTTCGATATTTTCCGATTTTTCGAAAGGTTGTGCGCGACTAGGCTGTGCCCGTTCCCCCTGCGAGACCTTCCGATGTCCGACCCATCCACGCCGTTTCCTTCCCCGCAGGCCGCGTTCGGCGACATCGCGCCGGCCTTCGCCCGCCTCACCGACGAGGTGCTGTTCGCCGAGGTGTGGCAGCGCCCTGGGCTGTCGCCGCGCGAGCGCAGCCTGGTCACGGTGGCGGCACTGGTAGCCCTGTCGCGACTGGAGCAGTTGCCGCTGCACCTGGCGCGCGCACTGGACAACGGTCTGGACCGCGACACCCTGGCCGAGGCCATCACCCACCTGGCGTTCTACGCCGGCTGGCCGTGTGCGGCGTCCGCGCTGCCGTTGCTGCGCACCGCTGCCGCGGCGCGGCCGGCCATGACGGAGATGCGCTGATGCCGTACGCCCGCATCTCGCTACTGCGCGGTCATCCGCCTGCCTACCTGCGCGCGCTGTCGGCCAGCCTCTACCAGGCCATGCACGAGGCCTTCGACGTGCCGGCTGGCGACTGCTTCCAGGTCATCCACCAGCACGACCCGGACGAATTGGTGTTCGACCGTCACTACTTGGGCGGGCCGCGCTCGGATGGCTTCGTGCTCATCGCCATCACCGCCGGCCGCGAACGCAGCGACGCCTGCAAGCAGGCGTTCTACCGGCGCCTGGTCGAATTGCTGGCGATCGCGCCTGGGATCGCCCCGGAGGACGTGATGGTCACCATCGTCACCACCGCGGCGCAGGACTGGTCGTTCGGCGGCGGCCGCGCCGGCATCACGGCCCGCGGAGTGCCGGCATGATCGCCATGCAATACAGCATCGCGTTGCCGGCGGACTACGACATGGCGATCATCCGCCGCCGCATCGCCGACAAACGCCCGTTGCTCGACACGCTGCCGGGGCTGCAGTTCAAGGCCTACCTGGTCGCCGATCGCAGCGATCCGCTGCTGCCCGGCCGGCAGAACCTGTATGCGCCGTTCTATCTGTGGCGCGATGCGGCGGCGATGCACGTGTTCCTCGCCGGCCCCGCGTTCGCCGCGCTGTGCGAGGCCTTCGGACGCCCGACCGTGCAGGCGTGGATGGTCGGCACGGCGTGGACGTCCGCGGCGCTGCGCTCGGCGCGCTACGCCACCCGCGCGCTTCCGGCGCCATCGCCTGCCTGCGGAAACGACACCGATGACATGGACGTGCCTGACGAACGCGTGCTGGCCACGGTGTGCGGCTACGAACCGCAGGGATGGACGCGGCTGCGTTTTCATCTGTGGCGCGATCTGCCGCCGGAAGACGCCGCCGCACACCGCTATGCCGTGCATCACCTCAGCGCGCCCGGCGTGACCGACGCCGCCCGGTGATCGGCGGCGTTGGATGCGCTCAGTACATGTTCTTCTTGTAGTCGGCCTGCAGCCCTTTGCGCACCACGCCGGGCACCGAGACCGCCGCGCGCATCAGCGTGGCCTGGGCGCCGCGCGCGCCGCTGAGCCGGACGTGGTCGCGGAAGATCGCCGGCGGGTCCAGGTCGTGTGCGATGGCGGCGGGCGGCCAACGGTCGAAACGACCGAGCGCGCGGCTGTGCGTCTCCTCCATGAGCGCCGGCAGCACCCGCACCGCCAGATGCGGAACGCGTCCATCGACGGCGAGCGCGTTGCGGATCGCCTCGTCGGTGCTGGGGCGGGCGAGCCCCTCGATGCACACGCAGCGCGCGCTGCCGGGGCGCAGTGCCAGCAGCGCGAGCTGCGGCCGCGCCAGCAGGTTGCCCAGGCTGTCGACGCGGCGATTGCCCGGCCGGTCGGCGAACCACCAGGCGTCGCGGTGGGCTTGCAGCAAGGCCCCGGCGCGATCGCCGCGCGGACTGACATCGACGCGGCCCTCGGCATCGGCGGTGGCCAGGATCAGCAGTCGGCAACTGGCGAGCAATCCTTCCGGCGTCTCCGGTGGCGTGGTGTCGGTCTGCGCCTCCGCGTGCCACCAGTCGGCACGCAGCAGGGCCTTGGCGCAGTGCAGATAGCATTCCTCGACGGCAACGAACACGCGCGTGCCGTCGTCGCCGGCGATGCGGCCATTGACCCGCAGGGTTTCGCCTAATCCGGGCACCAGGAACAGCGAACCGAAGCCGGCGCCGACGTGCGCGTGGGCCGTGTCCAGTGCCTGCAGCGGGATCGACAGCAAATGCGGCGTATCGCCGCGCGCGAAGCCGGGTGCACCGCTGCCCGCACTCAATGCCAGGCGCTGGCCGGCGACGCCGGCGAACAGCAAGGGGCTGGCGGCCAGCCAGCGCAGCGCATGCGCGTCCAGGTGGTCGATCACCTTCAGGTCGCGCGGACCGGGCAGGTGGCCCACGCAGTCCTGCAGCTGCGCCGCATCGGTGACGAAGTCGGTCATGGCGATGTCTCCCGGAAGCGGAAGACGCCGTGGTCGAGCGAAGCGGGAGAGGTCATCGCAAAGCACTCCTGTGAACGAGCGGGAGGCTTGCGCGAAGGCTGGCGACGCCTGGAACCGTACCACAGCGCGGCGGACGCCGCGTCCGGCGACTTACGGTCGTCCTTGGCCATGCAACACCGTGACAGGCACCTCTCATCTCGCCGGGGGCATGTCCAGATACAAGGAGCGGCTTCAGCCGCGACAGGGGCGTTCCCGTGAAGCCCGTCGCGGTTGAAGCCGCTCCTATGCAGCACGCTGTGGCGGATGCAGGTGATGCGAGGTGCCCTACAGCCGCAGTTCGAACCCGAGATAGGCCGAACGCCCGGGCGCTGGCGAGAACATCGCCTGATTGTTGCCGCCCCAGAAGAAGTTGTCGTACCAGACGTAGGCGTAGCGGGCGTCGGTGAGATTCTTGACCTGCAGGTCGAGGCTGGTGCGCGGGCTGAGCTGGTAGCGCACGCTGGCATCGACCACGCGGAAGCCGCCGTACTTGCCCTGCGCATTGCGCTCGTCGATGTAGTAGTCGCCTTGCGCGCGCGCCTGCACGCCCAAGGTCCAGCGCGCATCGGGCCGGTAGTCGACGCCGGCGTTGCTGATGTAGCGCGGCACCGAGAACACCTCGCGGCCGCGCAGCGATTCGCCCGAGGCGTTGTAGGCGCTGACCACCTTGGCCTCCTGCAGCGCCTGCGACAGCCACAGCGTCCAGTGCTCGCCCAGTTGCGTGCTCAGTTGCAGGTCCACGCCCTGGCGCCGGGTCTGGCCCAGGCCCACGGTGGTGCCGGAGCTGACGTTGTTGGCCACCTCGTCGGTGGCGTCCTGGCGCCAGACCGCCACGCGCGCCTCGGTACCGGCGGCTGGCTGCAGTTTCAGGCCCAGTTCCTTGCCGGTGTTGATCGACGGCCGCACGCCCGGCTGGCCCGGCGTCAGGTAGGCCGGGGCGGTGGAACCGGTGAGGATCTGGAAGGTGCGGCCCCAGTTGGCATAGACGCTCAGCTGCGGGCTCAGCGCGTAGATCACGCTGAGCTTGGGCTGGTCGATCCAGCCGTAGCGCTGCAGCGGCGCGTGCACGCCGCCGGGCAGCGTGGTGTCGCCGGAAAAGCGGTCGACGCGGAACGCCGGCACGATCTTCAGCGCGTCGGTCGGCTGCAATACCGCCTGCAGGTACAGGCCGAGGTTGTCGAGCGTGTAACGGTCGTCGTTCTGCACGCGCGCCGGCGCGCTCCAGAAATCGGTCGGCACCGCGTAGGCATAGCGGTAGCGGCGATAGCGGTTGTTCTGGTGCTCGGCGTTGAGGCCGCCTTCCACGCTCAGCAGGTCGCTGGCCTGCCAGGTGACGGTGCTGAGCAGGCCGGTCTGGGTTTCGTCCCATTGCCGGCGTTGCCGCGGTGCGTTGCCGATCGGGTAGGGGGTGAAGGTGACGCGGCGTTCCTCGTCGTAGCGGTTGACGTACAGCGTGTTGCGCAGCTGCACACCGTCGCCGAGCTTGAAGTCGGCATGCACGCTGGCCTGGCGCAGGGTGCGCTCGCCGCCGTCGTTGGCATTCTGTGGCGGCGACTGGTCGCGGTCGTCGTCCCATTGCGCGGCGGTGAGGAAGCCGGGCGCATCGGCCTTCAGATGGTAGGCGCGGGCGATCAGGCCGATGCGCGCGGTGTCGTCGTCCTCGCCGTAGAACCACTTGCCGCCGAGTGTGTACTTGCGCGCGCTGTCGTGCGCGCGCTCGCCCTGCGTGGCCTGCGCGCCGACGAAATAGTTCTGTGCCAGGCCGCCGGCCTCATGGCCGACGGCGTACTGCAGTGCGCGCGTGGCGAAGCTGCCGTAGCTCAGCCGCAGGTCCTGGTAGTCGCCGCCCTGGCGGGTGGCGATGTTGAGGTTGCCGCCGATGTTGTGCAGGCCGTAGCGCGGGTCGTTGGTGCCGCGCACGACTTCGATGTAGGCGATCTCCAGCGGGAAGATCATGTCGGTGAAGCGCTGGTTGCCACTGTTGGCGTCGCTGGGCACGCCATCGATCAGGATCTTGATGCCGTTGAGGTAGCCCTCGCCGTTGAAGGCGCGGAAGGTGGCCTTGCCGGATTCGGCGCCCTGGCGGATCTCGGTGAGCTGCACGCCGGGCATCATGCCCAACAGCTCCCAGCCGTTCATGACCTGCTTGTCGCCGATCTGCTCGCTGCCGAGCACGTCGACCGAACTGAGGATGTTGCGGGTGGACAGCGAGGCGGCGGTCTCGCGCCGCGCCTCCACGGTGCCGAGGGTGGTGGTGGTCTCGGAGGTGAGGGTCTGCGCGGCGGCATGGCCGGCGGCAAGCCCGGCCAGCACGGCCAGGGCAAGGGAGTCGATCTTCATGGGGTCTGCAAGCAAGTGGGGACAGCGGAGGGCTGGCGGCAACGGCGAGGTTGCGGGGCTTGCTTGTTCGGTACGCTGGGCGTACCTCGCTCCGTGAAGACGATGTTATGCGATTTCGCGGGGAAAATCGCGCGGTTGTCTGCGCCACGCAGGCAACCGCGCCGTGGCATCGGCGTGCCCCGGACGGCGCCGGGGGAGGCAGAGGCGCGGCCGCAGCGGACCGCGCCGACGTCGGCGATGGCTACAGGCGCAGTTCGAAGCCGAGATAGGCCGCGCGTCCGGGCGCCGGCGAGAACATCGGCTGGTCGTTGCCGCCCCAGAAGAAGTTGTCGTACCAGACGTAGGCGTAGCGGGCGTCGGTGAGATTCTTGACCTGCAGGTCAAGGCTGGTGCGCGGGCTGAGCTGGTAGCGCACGCTGGCATCGACCACGCGGAAGCCGCCGTACTTGCCCTGGGTGTTGCGTTCGTCGATGTAGTAGTCGCCTTGCGCGCGCGCCTGCAGCCCCAGCTTCCAGCGTGCGTTGGGCCGGTAGTCGACGCCGGCGTTGCTGATGTAGCGCGGGGTGGAGAACACCTCGCGTCCGCGCAGCGACTCGCCGCTCGCGGTAAAGGCGCTGACCACCTTGGCTTCCTGGATCGCGTGCGACAGCCACAGCGTCCAGCGCTCGCCCAGTTGCGTGCTCAGTTGCAGGTCCACGCCCTGCCGGCGGGTCTGGCCGAGCCCGACCGTGGTGCCGGTGCTGGGCATGTTGGCCACTTCGTCGGTGGCATCCTGGCGCCAGACCGCCACGCGCGCCTCGGTGCCGGCGACCGGCTGCAGTTTCAGGCCCAGCTCCTTGCCGGTATTGATCGAGGGCCGGAACGTGCTCTGCCCGGGCGTCAGGTAGGCCGGGGCGGTCGAGCCGGTGAGGATCTGGAAGGTGCGGCCCCAGTTGGCGTACACGCTCAGCTGCGGGTTCAGCGCGTAGATCACGCTGAGCTTGGGCTGTTCGATCCAGCCGTAGCGCTGCAGCGGCGCATGCACGCCGCCGGGCAGCGCGGTCTCGCCGGAGAAGCGGTCGACGCGGAATGCGGGGACGATCTTCAGCGCATCGCTCGGTTGGATCACCGCCTGCAGGTACAGGCCGAGGTTATCCAGGCTGTAGCGGTCGTCGTTCTGCACGCGTGCCGGCGCACGGTCGAAATCGGTCGGCACGCTGTAGGCGTAGCGCGAGCGCCGGTAACGGTTGTCCTGGTGCTCGGCGTTGAAGCCGCCTTCCACGCTCAGCAGATCGCTGGCCTGCCAGGTGACGGTGCTGAGCAACCCGGTCTGGGTTTCGTCCCATTGCCGACGCTGCCGTGGCGCGTTGCCCAGCGGGTAGCGGGTGAAGGTGATCCGGCGGTCGTCCTGGTAACGGTTGAGGTACAGCGTGTTGCGCAATTGCAAGCCGTCGCCGAGCTTGAAGTCGGCGTGCACGCTGGCCTGGCGCATGTCGCGGTCGTCGCCGTCGTTGGCGTTCTTCGGCGGCGACTGGTCACGGTCCTCGGCCAACTCGGTGGCGGTGAGGAAGCCCGATTCGTCGGCCTCGTGGTGGTAGGCGCGTGCGATCAGGCCGATGCGTGCGGCATCGTCGTCTTCGCCGTAGAACCATTTGCCGCCGAGCGTGTACTTGCGCGAGCTGTCGTGCTGGCGATAGCCATGCGCGGCCTGCGCGCCGACGAAATAGTTCTGCGCCAGGCCATCGGCCTCATGGCCGACGGCGTACTGCAGTTCGCGGGTGGCGAAACTGCCGTAGCTCAGCCGCAGGTCCTGGTAGTCGCCGCCCTGGCGGGTGGCGATGTTGAAGTTGCCGCCGATGTTGTGCAGGCCGTAGCGCGGATCGTTGGTGCCGCGCACCACCTCGATGTAGGCGATCTCCAGCGGGAAGATCATGTCGATGAAGCGTTGGTTGCCGCTGTTGACGTTGCTCGGCACGCCGTCGATCAGCACCTTGATGCCGTTGATGTAGCCCTCGCCGTTGAAAGCGCGGAAGGTGACCTTGCCGGACTCGGCACCCTGCCGGGTTTCGGTGAGCTGCATGCCGGGCATCTGCCCCAGCAACTCCCAGCTGTTCATGACCTGCTTGTCGGCGATCTGCTCGCTGCCGAGCACGTCGACCGAGCTGAGGATGTTGCGCGTGGACAGCGAGGCGGCGCTGTGGCGCCGCGCTTCCACGGTGCCGAGCGTGGTGGTGGTGTCGGGTGTCGTCTGCGCGGCGCCGTCGCCGGCCGCGAGCCCGGCCAGCACGGCGAGGGCATGGGTGTAGGTCTTCATGATGGCTGCGGACAAGGGGAGTGGAGACTGGCGGCAGCGGCTGGGCTGCGGGCGAGCGGGTGGTGCGCGGTCCGACGTACGAACGCGGCCCCGATCAGGTGATGTTATATCATTTCGTTAAGGAGTTGTTGGAATCGCCAGCAGGCCGGCGCGACAAGCGTCCGTCCCGACCGTGCGGCAGAGGGCCTTCGCCGCATGGGCGCGCGAGAGACGGGAGGTGGCGGGGCCGCGCGGAGCGGCCCCGCGGCCGTTCAGGCCGGTTGCCGCGCGACCTGGAAGCCGGCGAAGGACTGCGTCACCGGCATGATTTCCAATCGATTGATGTTCAGATGCGGCGGCAGCGTCGCCACCCAGAAGATCTGTTCGGCGATGTCCTCGGCGGTCATCGGCTGCGCACCCTGGTAGAGCGTGTCCGAGGCCTTCTGGTCGCCATGGGTGCGGACCAGGGTGAACTCGGTCTCGGCCATGCCGGGTTCGATCGCGGTGACGCGCACGCCGGTGCCATGCAGATCCGAGCGCAGGCCCAGCGAGAACTGGCTGACGAAGGCCTTGGTGCCGCCGTAGGTGTTGCCGCCGGGGTAGGGATACAGCGCGGCGACCGAGCTGATGTTGATGATCGCGCCGCGGCGCTGGATCAGCGTCGGCAGCAGGCGATGGGTCAGCGTCACCAGCGCGGTGACGTTGGTGTCGATCATCGTGCGCCAGTCGTCCAGTTGCGCGGCCTGCGCCGGCGCGGTGCCCTGGGCCAGGCCAGCGTTGTTGACCAGCAGGTCGATGCCGCGGAACGCCTCGGGCAGCGCCGCCAGCATCGCGTCCAGCGCGTCGGTGTCGCGGATGTCGAAGGCGGCGATGTGCACGCGCTCGGCGCCGAAGGCGTCCAGCAGCGGCTGCAGGCGCTCGGCGCGGCGGCCGGTGGCGATCACGCGCCAGCCGGCATCGACGAAGCGGCGCACGGCGGCAGCGCCGAAACCGGAGGTGGCGCCGGTGATCAGGGCGGTCTGAGTCATTTGAGGGCCGGGAATGGGGAGTGGGGAATCGGGAATGGTAAAAGCAAAACCCGGTCGCGCGCGTCGACAGCGCGTGTGCCCGCGGGGGAAGTCGGCTTCGATGATTGAGACGGGCCAGCGCGGCGCGACAGCGCGCGGATCCGAAGCGTCTTCAAGCCTCGTCGCGCGGAACGGGACGTGCTCGCGTCCCCATTTCAAATTCCCTGGCGACTAAGTCTTTTACTTAGTCGCCGGCAGCACGCCGTCGTGGAACTGCAACGTCATATCGGGGCCAGCGCGGCCCAATGTCAGCAGCGACATCGCATCCGCGCACGTACAGGTGAAACGGCAAGAAGGCCGCTTCACCCATTCCCCAATCCCGATTCCCCAATCCCGGCTCTACTGAGCCTTGATCGCGATCGCCGACAGCCCGCTGCCATTCAACTTCTGCTTGGCCTCGGCCAGTTCGCTGGCGGTGCCGTAGGGCCCCATGCGCACGCGGTAGACGGTCTTGCCGCTGATCTGCGCCGATTCCACGCGCGCCGACAGGCCCAGCATCGCCAGCTTGGCCTTGGTCGACTCGGCGTCGCCGGAGGCGCCGAACGAGCCGGCCTGCAGGATGTAGCGGGCGTTGTCGGGCGCGGCCGCCGCCGCGGCAGTCGCCGGTGCGGTGGTCGCGGCCGGCGTTGCCGTGGTGGCCGCCGGTTTGGCGGCGGCGGGGGCGCTGGCGGCCGCGCTCGGCGTCTCCGGCAGCGGGGTCGGGTTGGCCGCCGTCGCGGTCGGTGCGGTGGCGACCGCGGCCGGAGTGGTGCCGGTGGCGGCCGTGCCTGCAGCGGCCTGCGCCTTGGCCTGGCGAATGGCCTCGGCGCGCGCGCTGGCGGCCAGTTCGGCGTCGGACATCTGCACTTCCTTGCCGGGCAGCAGGGTGTAGAAGTCGTACTGGGTCTGCGCGTCCTTCTTCGCTTCCGGCTTGGTGCTGCCGGCCGCGTTGGCGGCGGGCTTGGGCAGGTCCGGGGCCGCATCGACGTCGGCATCGGCCACCGGCGCCGGTTGCGCATCCGGATTGGCGCGCGGGCCGCCCACGCGCAGGAAGTCGCCGTCCTTCTTGAACAGCCCTGGCGCGCCGAGGAACACCACCGCGGCGATCGCCGCGCCGGCGATCAGCCACACCCACCCGGGCGTGCCGTTGCCGCTGTTGCGCCGGGCCTGGGTCTTACCGCGTCGTGCTGCCATTTACCGCTTCTCCACTCACATTTTTTCCGGGGCCGAGACGCCCAGGAGATTCAGACCGTTCGCCAGCACCTGCTGCGCCGCCACCGCCAGGGTCAGCTTGGCGTTGCGTTCGCCGGCGTCGTCCACCAGCACCGGGGTGCCGTGGTACCAGGTGTGGAAGGCCGTCGCCAGTTCGCGCAGGTATTGCGCGATCAGATGCGGCTCCAGCGCATGCCCCGCATTCTCCACCACTTCCGGGTAGCGCGAGAGTTCCTGCATCAGTTCCAGCGAGGTCGCGTCGCTGAGCCGGTTCAGTTGCGCCTGGCCATCGGCCTGGTCGTAGTCCAGCTTCTTCTCCTGCGCCTGGCGCAGCAGGCTGCACACCCGGGCATGCGCGTACTGCACGTAGAACACCGGGTTGTCGTTGCTCTGCTGGCGCGCCAGGTCGATGTCGAAGGTGAGCTGGGAATCGGGCTTGCGCGCGATCAGGAACCAGCGCGTGGCATCGCGGCCGGCTTCCTCGATCAGGTCGCGCAGGGTCAGGTAGCTGCCGGCGCGCTTGGACAGCTTCACTTCCTCGCCGCCGCGCATCACCGTGACCATCTGGTGCAGCACATACTCCGGCCAACCCTTGGGGATGCCCAGGTCCATCGCCTGCAGGCCGGCACGCACGCGCGCCAGCGAGCCGTGGTGGTCGGCGCCCAGTTCGGTGATGGCGCGCACGTAGCCGCGCTGCCACTTGCTCAGGTGGTAGGCCACGTCCGGCACGAAGTAGGTGTAGCTGCCGTCGGACTTGCGCATCACGCGGTCCTTGTCGTCGCCGAAATCGGTGGATTTCAGCCACAGCGCGCCGCCCTCTTCGTAGGTATGGCCGGAGGTGATCAGCTTCTGCACCGCCTCCTCGACCTTGCCGTCGCGGTACAGCGAGCTTTCCAGGAAGTAGATGTCGAAATCCACGCCGAACGCGGCCAGGTCGTGGTTCTGCTCGTTGCGCAGATAGGCCACGGCGAAGCGGCGGATCGCATCGAGGTCCTGCGGATCCTTGGCGCCGGTGACCACATGGCCTTCCAGGTCGACCGCGGCGCCGGCCATGTAGGCGTCGGCCACGTCCTGGATGTAGTCGCCGCGGTAGCCTTCTTCCGGCCAGTCGGGGCTGTCGGGCGTCTTGCCCAAAGCGCGCGCCTGCACCGAGCGCGCCAGGTTCTCGATCTGGTTGCCGCCGTCGTTGTAGTAGAACTCGCGCTTGGCATTCCAGCCGTTGGCCTCGAGCAGGCGCGCCAGGCAGTCGCCGATGGCCGCAGCGCGGCCGTGGCCGACATGCAGCGGCCCGGTCGGGTTGGCCGAGACGTACTCCACGCCCACGGTGCGGCCGTTGCCGACCAGGCTGCGGCCGTAGTCCTCGCCCTGCTTGAGCACCGCCAGCACCTCGCGCTGGTAGGCGCCGGGACCGAGATGGAAATTGATGAAGCCAGGGCCGGCGATCTCGACCTTGCTGACGTCGTCGTTGGCCGGCAGCGCGTCCACCAGCTGCTGGGCGAGGGCGCGCGGATTGGTGCGCGCGGCCTTGGCAAGCAGCATCGCCGCGTTGGTGGCGAAGTCGCCGTGCTCGCGGGTCTTGGGCCGCTCGACCACGAAGTCCGGCGGCAGGGTGTCGGCCGGCAGGGTGCCATTGGCGCGCAAGGCTTCGATGCCTTGACCGATCAGGGCGCGGAGTTGGGATTTCACGAGATCTCTGCTTGAAGCGCGGAACCGGCGATTTTACCCGACCCGCCGCCTCCCGGCCCGTCCCGGGTTCAGCCCGACCTCAGCCGCGACGCCGCGACCAGCATGCGCCTGGGGCCTGGGCCGGCTGACCGCCCGCGTGGCCTGGAGCCGGCCTTGCCGGGATCGGCGTCCGGCGACATGGCACGCCCAGCCGCCGCTTCGGTTCAGGCCCAGCCGCGCGATGCCATCGAGACAGGCACGCCGTCGCCGACGATGAAGTGGTCGAGCAGGCGCACGTCGATCAGGTCCAGCGCCTGTTTCAGCCGCTCGGTGACGGCGCGGTCGGCGGGCGAGGGTTCCGGGTTTCCGGACGGGTGGTTGTGGCCGATGATCACCGCGGCGGCGTTGAGCGTGAGCGCACGCCGCACCACCTCGCGTGGATGCACCTCGGCGCCGTCCAGCGTGCCCTGGAACAGCTCCTCGAACGCCAGCCAGCGGTGCCGGGTGTCCAGGAACAGCGCGGCGAACACCTCGTACGGCCGCGCCCGCAGGCGCTGCGCGAAGTAGCGGCCGGCGGTGATCGGATTGCTGAGGGTGTCGCCGCGCTGCAGTTCCGCGGCCAGGTGGCGCTGGCCCAGTTCCAGCGCCGCCGACAGCTGGCAGGCGCGCGCCGGGCCCAGCCCGGGCAGGCGTACCAGGTCGCCGGGCGACCGGTCCAGCAGCGTGCGCAACGGCCCGTGCCGCTGCAGCAGGTCGCGCGAGGTGCGCACCGCGTCGCTGCCGGGCAGGCCGGAGCCGAGAAAGATCGCCAGCAGTTCGGCGTCGGAAAGGGCCCGGGGACCGCGTGCCAGCAGCTTTTCCCGGGGACGTTCTTCGCAGGGCCAGTCGGAGATGTGCATATCGCCAGGGTGCCGGCCGACATGGCGCAACGGTATCAGGCCGCCAAAAACCATCGGGTAAGCTAATCGTCCTTGTATGGGTAGGACATTCCCGACGTGACCGCGATTTTCGAGAGGCCCCTGCCGGGGCGACGTGTGCTGTTGTGCGTCGGCGGGGGAATCGCCGCCTACAAGGCGCTGGAACTGGTGCGGCGCCTGCGCGACGCCGGCGCCGAGGTGCAGGTGGCGATGACCGCCGGCGCGCAGCAGTTCGTCACCCCGCTGAGCTTCCAGGCGCTGTCCGGCCATCTCACCCGCACCACGCTGTGGGACAGCGGCGCCGAGCAGGCGATGGGTCACCTGGAACTGGCCCGCTGGGCCGAGCAGGTGGTGGTGGCCCCGGCCACTGCCGACCTGCTGGCACGCCTGGCGCACGGGCTGGCCGACGACCTGGTGGGCACGCTGTGCCTGGCCAGCACCGCATCGCTCACCGTGTGCCCGGCGATGAACCACCGCATGTGGCTGCATCCGGCCACCCAGGCCAACATCGCCACCCTGCGCGCGCGCGGCGCACAGGTGGTCGGCCCGAACGATGGCCCGCTGGCCGAAGGCGAGTCCGGCCCCGGTCGCCTGGCCGAACCGGAGCAAATCGTCGCCGCGCTCGTTGGGCGCACCGACCAGAGCGCCGCGTCGGCCAAGCCGGCCGCGGCCGCCGTCCCGGCGCGTTCCGGCGCTGGCACCGGCACTGCCGCCCTGCGCGGCCTGCGCGTGGTGATCAGTGCCGGCCCCACCTACGAAGACCTGGATCCGGTGCGCTACCTGGGCAACCGCAGCAGCGGCAAGATGGGCTATGCGCTGGCCGCGGCCGCGGTCCGGCAAGGCGCCGAGGTGGTGCTGGTCAGCGGCCCGGTGCATTTGTCTACGCCCGACGGCGTGCAGCGCATCGATGTGCGCTCGGCCGCGCAGATGCGCGAGGCGGTGCTCGGCGCGCTGCCGGCGGACATCTACATCGGCACCGCGGCGGTCGCCGATTACACGCCAAAACAGGTGGCGGCGCAGAAGATCAAGAAGAGCGGCGAGACGCTCACCCTCGAACTGACCCGCACTCCGGACATCCTGGCCGAGGTCGCCGCGCAGACCCAGGCGCTGAAGCTGGTGGTCGGCTTCGCCGCCGAGACCCACGACATCGAGCGCTATGCCCGTGGCAAACTCGCCGACAAGCACCTGGACCTGATCGTGGCCAACCGGGTGGGGGTGGCCGGCAACGGCTTCGAGAGCGACCAGAACGCGGCCACCGCCTATTGGCAGGATGGCGAACGCGACTTCCCGGCGGTCTCCAAGACCCAGCTGGCCGAACAACTGCTGGACCTGATCGCGCAGAGGCTGCACGCATGAGCACTCCCACGCCCTATCCGCTGCAGGTGAAGCTGCTGGATCCGCGCTTCGGCGACAGCTGGCCGCTGCCCGACTACGCCACCGAAGCCAGCGCCGGGCTCGACCTGCGCGCGGCCACCGAGGCGCCGCTGACCCTGGCGCCGGGCGACACCGCGCTGATCCCCAGCGGCCTGTCCATCTACATCGCCGATCCGCAGCTGTGCGCGGTGGTGCTGCCGCGCTCGGGCCTGGGCCACCGCCACGGCATCGTGCTCGGCAACGGCACCGGCCTGATCGACGCCGATTACCAGGGGCCGCTGCTGATCAGCGTCTGGAATCGCGGCCGCGAGGACTTCACCATCGCCCCCGGCGACCGCATTGCGCAGCTGGTGGTGATGCCGGTCGTGCGTGTCGCCCTGCAGGTGGTGGATACTTTCGCCGACAGCGCCAGGGGAACGGGTGGATTCGGCCATACCGGAGTGCGCTGACAGGGGATCGTCTGCATGAGCGAGGCAACACAAGCGCGGCCGGTGCCGCAGGGTTTGCGCAAGGTGGCGCCTCTGCTGACGGTGCTGCTGGTGCTGTTGGTGGTCTGGTTCGGCTGGAGCGGGGTCGAGCAATGGCGCGCCGAGCAGGCCGCCGCCGCCCTGGAGCAGGCGCGCGATGCCGCGGTGACGCAGACCCAGCAGGCGCTGGCGGGCGTGGGCAAACGTCTGTCCGAACGCCTGCAGCAGCCGGCCGTGCAGGCGGCCCTGCGCCGCGGCGACGCCGCGGCCGCCGCCCAGGCGCTGCGTGCCGACTGGGCGCAGGCCGAGGACGCGCAGGTGCTGCCGGCCGACCTGGAGCCGGGCTACACCGATGCGGCGCACTTCGGCTACGGCCGCCTGGCGCTGCTGGAGAAGGCCCTGATGACCGGCAAGCTCGCCAGCGCGGTGATCCGCGACGGCGGCGGCCCGCGGCTGGGCCTGGCCGCGCCGGTCTCGCTGGGCGGCAACGCCGGGGTGGTGTACCTGCGCCTGCCACTGGCGCTGCTGACCGACCCGGTCGCGCAGGCATCGGTGCCGGGCACCGGCTATCTGGCCCTGCGCCAGGGCGGCTACGACGTGATCGCCGCCGGCGACAATGCGCTGCACGATCGCGCCGACGCGATGTCGCGCCCGGTCGGCGACAGCGGCCTGCGCATGGTCGCCTCGCTGCCGGATACCGAAGCCGGTCCGCTGGGGCTGGGCGCACTGCCCTGCCTGCTGGTCGCCGGCCTGTGCCTGGTGCTGGGCGCGCTGTTGTTGCTGGCCGCGCGCGGGCGCCTGCCGCAGCCGCGGGTGCGCCGCGCCGGCCCGGCGGTGGCCGAAGAACATACCCTGCAGCAGAGCCTGCAACGCCAGGAGCCGCCCCCGCCGCCTTCGTCCACCGCCGAGGACACCGCGCCGGCCAAGCCGGTGCCGGCGTTCACGGTGGCGCCGGAGATCTTCCGCGCCTACGACATCCGCGGCGTGGTCGGCCGCGACCTCAGCCCGCAGGTCGCGGCGCTGATCGGCCAGGCGATCGGCGCGGTGATGCAGGAGCAGGGGCTCAACGAGGTGGTGGTCGGCCGCGATGGCCGCCTGTCCGGGCCGGAGCTGTCGGCCGCGCTGATCGAGGGCCTGCGCCGCGCCGGCTGCCATGTCACCGACATCGGCCTGGCGCCGACCCCGGTGGTCTACTTCGCCGCCTACCACCTGCGCGCCGGCAGCTGCGTGGCGGTGACCGGCAGCCACAACCCCGCCGACTACAACGGCTTCAAGATCGTGGTCGGCGGCGAGACCCTGTCCGGCGCCGCCATCGCCGACCTGTACACGCGGATCAGCGCCGGCCGCCTGCCCACGGCCGAGGAGCCGGGCCGGCTGCAGCAACGCGATGTCGGCGACGACTACATCCAGCGCATCGCCGACGACGTGCAGCTGGACCGCCCGCTCAAGGTGGTGGCCGATGCCGGCAACGGCGTCGGTGGCGAACTGGTGCCGCGCCTGCTGGAAGCGATCGGTGCCGAGGTCGTGCCGCTGTACTGCGACGTCGACGGCACCTTCCCCAACCACCATCCCGATCCCAGCGAGCCGCACAACCTCGAGGATCTGGTGCAGACGGTGCGGCGCTTCGATGCCGACCTGGGCGTGGCCTTCGACGGCGACGCCGACCGCCTCGGCGTGGTCACCAAGGAAGGCACGGTGATCTACCCGGACCGCCTGCTGATGCTGTTCGCTGCCGACGTGCTGCAACGCAATCCCGGCGCGCTGGTGATCTACGACGTCAAGTGCACCGGCAAGTTGTCCGACTACGTGCTGCGCAACGGCGGCAGCCCGCTGGTGTGGAAGACCGGGCATTCGCTGATCAAGGCGAAGATGCGCGAGACCGATGCCGAACTGGCCGGCGAGATGAGCGGCCACTTCTTCTTCAAGGAGCGCTGGTACGGCTTCGACGACGGCCTGTACGCGGCGGCGCGGTTGCTGGAGATCCTGGCCCAGCGCGAGGAATCGCCGTCGGAAGTGCTGGCCGAACTGCCCGACAGCGTGGCCACGCCGGAGATCAAGCTGCCGGTGGACGGGCAGGACGCGCATGCGCTGGTCGCCGAGCTGGTCGCCCAGGCGCAGCAGGAGGGCTCGCCGTTCGCCGGCGCGCGGCTGCTGACCATCGACGGGCTGCGCGCCGACTTCGCGGATGGCTGGGGCCTGGTGCGCGCCTCCAACACCACGCCGGTGCTGGTGCTGCGCTTCGAAGCCGACAACGCGGCGGCGCTGGAGCGGATCAAGGCGCTGTTCCGCGCCCAGTTGCAGGCCATGCTGCCGGGCCTGGCGCCGACCTTCTGAGGCGGCGTCGCGCGCCCGGCCTGGTCCGGGCGCCGGCGTGTGCGACGGCTCAGCCGCCGGCGGTGGTCGCGGACTGTGCCGGGTCGTTGCCCCGGGCCGCGCGATAGCGCTGCAGCACGTCCTCGATTTCCTGATCCAGGCCGAGCCGCTGCTGTTCGAAGTTCTTCTGCATGCGCAACTGCCACAGCAGGGCGCGGTGCCGCTGCTGCACGTCGTCGGCGGTCTTGGCCGGCACGCTCTGCCCGGCCAGCTCGCGCGCGCCGGCGCCGGACAGCAGGCCGATCAGGCCCTGGCGCAGGCTCTCCACGTTGTAGCGCGCGGTCTGGATGTTGTTGTCGACGATGCCGATGCGCTCGGCGAACACCCGGCGCAGTTCGTCCTCGGTCTGGTACGACAGCAGCATCGCCTGGTCGGTGCGCTTGCGCGTCTCCAGCGCGGCCTGGTCGGCGCGCTGCTGCGCGGCGTCGGCGGCGGCCGCGGCGCGTTCCTCGGCGTTCAGCGCACGCCCCACCTCGGCGCTGCGCATGCCGCTGGTGGCGTTGAACTCGTCGCGCGCCTGGTTCACCGCTTCCGGCGGCAACGCATCGCTGCAGGTACGTTGGCCGCCCTGGTTCCAGCAGTACAGCTTCTTGGACGGCGCCGACGCCTGTTGCGCGGCGGCCGGCAAGGCGAGCAGCGCCAACAGCGCCGGCAGGACGCGAGTGCGTGGTCGGATCGGCATCGTGGCAGCCCCCTGCTGTCAGCCAGACGAAGCGCAGCCGTAGCGGGCCCGGTAGGCCAGCAGCGGTTCGCGGAAGCCGACAAGGTCTGCGTTTCCGTCGATGAATGCAAGCAGGTCGCCCAGATGCGCGACCGAGACCACAGGAACGCCGGCCTCGGCGGCCACTGCCTGCGCCGCCGAACGGCGGTCGTCCTCGGCGGCGATC
Organism: Xanthomonas sp. LMG 12461; assembly: GCF_009192935.1. Lineage (NCBI taxonomy): Bacteria > Pseudomonadati > Pseudomonadota > Gammaproteobacteria > Lysobacterales > Lysobacteraceae > Xanthomonas > Xanthomonas sp. LMG 12461. Next base: position 7,526 of record NZ_NQYT01000020.1, on the reverse strand, counting down.
TCCTGGCGGTCCAGCGCGACCAGGATCGCGGCCGGTTCGCCGCCGGCGGCGCGGATGATGCCCAGCGCTTCGCGGATCGCGGTGCCGGCGGTGATCACATCGTCCACGATCAGCACCCGGCGGCCGGCCAGCGGCGCGCCGATCAGGCTGCCGCCTTCGCCGTGCGCCTTGGCTTCCTTGCGGTTGAACGCCAGCGGCAAATCGCGCCCGCGCCGCGCGTACTCGCAGGCCACCGCCGTCGCCAGCGGAATGCCCTTGTAGGCCGGGCCGAACAACAGGTCGAAGTCGAGCCCGGCGGCGTCGGCCGCATCGGCGTAGCACGCCGCCAGCCGCGCCATGCTGGCGCCGGAGTCGAAGCGGCCGGCGTTGAAGAAATACGGACTGAGACGCCCGGACTTCAGCGTGAACTCGCCGAAGCGCAGCGCCTCCACGTCCAGGGCCAGTTGCAGGAAACGGTGCCGGTAGTCGGTCATTGGGGGGCCGGGAATGGGGAAACGGGAATAGGGAATCGATAAAGCGTACCCCAGCAGGACCGCGAAGACGGAACAACCGCTATGCTTTTCACCATTCCCTATTCCCCTTTCCCCATTCCCGGCTCTTCCATGCGCATCATCAGCTTCAACGCCAACGGCCTGCGGTCGGCCGCCACCAAGGGCTTTTTCGAGTGGTTCGCCACCCAGCAGGCGGATGTGCTGTGCGTGCAGGAGACCAAGGCGCAGGAGCATCAGCTGGCCGGGCCGGCGTTCCTGCCGGACGGCTACCGGGTCTGGTTCCGCGACGCCAGTACCAAGAAGGGCTACAGCGGCGTGGCCATCTACAGCAAGCGCGAGCCGGACGAGGTGCGGACCGCGCTGGGCTGGCCCGAGTTCGACGAGGAGGGCCGCTACATCGAGGCGCGCTTCGGCAACCTGAGCGTGGTGTCCTTCTACATTCCTTCCGGGTCCTCCGGCGAACTGCGCCAGGGCTACAAGTTCCAGGTCATGGACTGGCTGCGGCCGATCCTGGTGGAGTGGCTGCACAGCGGCCGCGACTACGTGCTGTGCGGCGACTGGAACATCGTGCGCTCGGCACTGGACATCAAGAACTGGAAGTCGAACCAGAAGAATTCCGGCTGCCTGCCGGCCGAGCGCGACTGGCTCAACGGCCTGTGCGCCGACCGCGCCGAAGAGGCCGATGCGGCCAGCGGCCGCGGCTGGGTCGACGCCTACCGCGCGCTGCATCCGGATGGCCAGGACTACACCTGGTGGAGCAACCGCGGCGCGGCGCGCGCCAACGACGTGGGTTGGCGCATCGACTACCAGTTCGTCACCCCGACCCTGCGCGAGCGCCTGCAGGGCTGTTCGATCTATACCGCGCAGCGCTTCTCCGACCACGCGCCGTTCACGGTGGACTACCGCACGTGATCGGCGCACTGGGCGCTTGGTGGCGGTCGCTGGACGTATACGCCAACCCGCGGGTGCGGGCGATGCTGTTTCTGGGATTTTCCTCGGGGCTGCCGTTCGCATTGGTGCTGACCACGCTGTCGGCGCGTCTGCGCCAGGCCGGCATCGACCGGACCACCATCGGCTACTTCAGTCTGGTCGGGCTGGCGTACTCGTTGAAGTACTTCTGGTCGCCGATCGTGGACCGTCTGCCGATCCCGGTTCTCTCGCGACTTGGTCGGCGGCGTAGCTGGATGCTGGTTGCACAGATCGGCGTCGTTGCCGGCCTGGTCGCACTCGCGCTGGCCAATCCCGCGCTGGACGCGCGCGCGGTGGCATTGCTTGCCGTCTGCACAGCTTTCGCCGCGGCAACCCAGGACATTGTCGTGGACGCCTATCGAATCGAGGCGGCTCAGGCCGATACGCAAGGCGCGATGGTCGCCGCCTATCAGGCTGGCTACCAGTTGGCGCTGATCTGTACCGGCGCCGGTGCCCTGACCTTGGCGGCAGAACTGGGCTGGAAGGCGTCCTACCTGATCATGGCGGTCTTCGGATTGGTCGGTCTTGTCACGACGCTCTGCATTGCCGAACCCATGACGGGCACCAGCGGTCCAATACGTCCGGTCGAACCCATGGTGGAGGCGTTCCGCACGCGCGCGCAGCGTTGGCCGGCGTGGATCAGAGCGACGGTTGCTTGGTGCATCGGTGCCGTGATCTGCCCGTTCGTCGATTTCTTCGCGCGGATGGGCTGGAAGGTGGGCATCTTGTCCCTTTCCCTGGTGATCACCTACCGACTCAACTACACCACGATGGGCGTTGCGGCCAATACGTTCTATCTGGACATGGGGTTTACGCTGGAACAGATCGCATTGGTCTCCAAAGTCTATGGGATCCTCATGACGATCGTCGGCGCTTTTCTGGCAGGCGTCCTGGTCCGTCGTTACGGCATAGCGCGGACGTTGCTGATCGGATTGGTCCTGCTTAGTGGCGCCAACCTGATCTACGCGCATATCGCCAGCATCCACCCCGGGATCGCCTGGCTGGCGACTGCGATCAGCGCCGACAACGTGGCCAACGGTATCGCCGGGACCGCCTTCATCGCTTACATGTCATCGCTGACCAGTCCGAACTACACGGCGACGCAATACGCTCTGTTCGGAACCCTGTGGAGCCTTCCCGCCAAGTCGATCGCCAGTCAATGGGGCAAGATCGTGGACGCCTGGGGCTATCCTCCGTTCTTTGTCTATACCGCTGCGATTGGCATCCTTGCGTTACCGATGATCATCTGGCTCATCTGGCGTGAGCCACGAATGAGGGAAGAGGAGGGCGTGCAGAAAACACCCTGATCGCTGGGTTTCTCGGCCACAGCAGCTCGTGTATACGAGGCACGTATCCGCAATTGCCTCACAGCCATTGCCGTCCAGCGATTGAAAGGCCGTCCCCGGACGGGGATGATGGGCAACGGCGCACGCGTGCGCCGCCGCCCGGGAGTCCGCATGAGCGACCTTGTGTTGCGCGATATCGACCCGTTCCTGCTCGAACGCATCCGCCGCATCGCCGTCGCGCGCGGCTGGACCCAGCGCCAGGCGGTGCTGGCGCTGATCGAGCAGGGCCTGTTCTCCAGCGAGCACGACGTGCGCAGCGGGTTCGAGCACCGCGAGGTGGATGCGCTGTCGGAGGCGATCGCGGCGTTGCGCGCGCTGCCGGCCGGCAGCGGCTTTTGACCTTCTAGTTAGCGTCGTCGCTCAGGCGGGGTGGATCGCGCCGAGGATGCGTGGCCCACGCGCGCCGCTGACCGACGGCAGGTTGCCTGGCAGTCCGGCCAGGGTCTGCCGCGCCAGCCAGGCGAAGCCCATCGCTTCGATGTAGTCCGGGTCCAGGCCCTGTGCCTGGGTCGACTGCACCTGCACCCCCGGCAGCCGCGCCTGCAGCCGCGCCAGCAGCAGCGGGTTGTGCACGCCGCCGCCGCACACCAGCAACTGTCGGGTCGCCGGTTGCTGTGCCAGCAGCGCATCGGCGACGGTGGCCGCGGTCAGTTCCAGAAGCGTCGCCTGCACCGCGGCCGGCGCAGGCGCCGGGGTGTCCAGGCAGGCCTCCAGCCAGCGCAGGTGGAACTGCTCGCGCCCGGTGCTCTTGGGCGGCGGCAGTGCGAACCAGGGATCGGCCAGCAGGCGCTGCAGCAGGTCGGCGTCGACCGCGCCGCTGGCGGCGAACGCGCCGCCGGCATCGTAGGGCTGGCCGCGATGGCGCTGGCACCAGGCATCGAGCAGTGCGTTGGCCGGGCCGGTGTCGAACCCGCGCACCGCGCCGTGCGCCGGCAGCAAGGTCAGGTTGCCGATGCCGCCGAGGTTGAGCACGGCCCGGTCTTCGTGCGCGGCCCCCAGCATCGCCGCGTGGAAGGCCGGCATCAGCGGCGCGCCATGGCCGCCAGCGGCGACGTCGCGGCGGCGGAAGTCGCAGACCGTGGCGATGCCGGTCAGTTCGGCGATGCGGTTGCCGTCGCCGAGCTGCCAGGTGAAAGCGGGGTCGGCCAGCGGGCGATGGCGCACGGTCTGCCCGTGCGACCCGATCGCGCGGACCGCGGCCGGCGTCACCCCGGCGTCGTCGAGCAGGCGCAACGCCGCCTCGGCGAAGGCGATCGCGACCTCGGCATCGAGCTGGCCCAGCGCGTCCAGCGAGGCGATGTCGCCGCCTTCGCCTAGCGCGATCAGCGCCGCGCGCTGCTGCGGTGCCCAGGCATAGGTGCGGCCCAACTGCAGATGCGGGTTGCCGTCGTGACCGAAGCGCACCAGCGCGGCATCGATGCCGTCGGCGCTGGTGCCGGACATCAGGCCCAGGAACAGGGCTTCGTCGGGAACGGCGGAAGGCGAGGGCATGCAAGACACCAGGCGGCGGTCGGCGCCGCAGCGTGGGCCAGGCGCCGCCGCCCGTCAATGCGCGGCGCGGCGGAACCGGCTGCCGGTGCTCAGCCGGCGTCGTGCGACGTGGCGGCCTTGGACGAGGCGACGACCTTCTTCTTCTTCGCCCCTGGCTCGCCGGCATCGGCGTAGATCAGCTTCTCCACGCGCTGGATGCGTGCCAGCGCCGGCGAGGTCTGCGCACGGAACGCGGCCAGTTCGGCGCCGGCCAGCGGGGTCGGCGGCGGCATCGTCACCGAGGCCGGATTGCGCTGCACCCCGTCCACGCGGAATTCGTAGTGCAGGTGCGGACCGGTGGCCATGCCGGTCATGCCGACGTAGCCGATCACCGTGCCCTGGTTGATGCGCTGGCCGGCCTTGATCCCGCCGAAGCGCGACATGTGCCCGTACAGCGTGCTGTAGCCCTTGCCGTGATCCAGGATCACCACGTTGCCGTAGCCGCGCTGGGTGCCGACGAACTGCACCCGTGCATCGCCGGCGGCCATGATCGGGGTGCCGGTCGGCGCCGCGTAGTCGATGCCCTTGTGCATGCGCATGGTGCCCAGCACCGGGTGCTTGCGCGCGCCGAAGGTGGAGCTGATGCGGCTGTAGGACACCGGCATGCGGATGAAGCTCTTCTTCAGCGGCCGCCCGGTCACGTCGAAGTACTCGGCCGGCTTGCCGCCGCGCTCGAAGCGGAAGCCGCTGTAGGTCTTGCCGCGGGTGGTGAAGGTCGCCGCCAGGATCTTGCTGGTGTCGATGCGCTCGCCTTCGCGCCAGGTCTCGTCCATGACCACACTGAAGCGGTCGCCCGGCTGCAGGTCCTTGTCGAAGTCGATGTCGTACTTGAAGATCTCGTCGGTCATCGTGGCGATCGCCGACGGCGACAGCCCGGCCTTGCGTGCGGCCACGTACAGCGAGCTGGTGATCTCGCCGCTGGTGACCACGGTGCGCGTGCTGGTCTCGCGCTCGATCACCTTTTCCTTGATGTCGTCGTCCAGCAGCGACAGTTCCACCCGGTGGGTGGCATCGCGGTCGAAGCGCAGGGCGCGCAGGTCGCCCGTCGTCGCCAGGTCGAAGCCGATCTCGGCGCCTGGACGCAGCTTGGTCAGCGCGTCGTGCGTGCCCGGATGGTCCAGCACCCGCTGCATCACCGTGGCGGGGAGGCCGAGCTTCTCGAACACCGAGCCCAGGGTCTGCCCGGACTCGATCCGCACCACCTGCCAGTTGTCGGTGATCGCGGCCTGCTGTTGCTGGGCAAGCGAGATCGGCGGCAACGGCAGCGCCAGCGTCGCCTGCGTGGTCTGCAGCGGCACGTCGATGGCGTTGGAAAAGCCCGGGACGATCGTGGCGACCATCGCACCGATGGTGGCGAACAGGCTGGCGTGGATCCAGTGGCGGCGCGTCCAGCGGCCGGCGGGAAGATGTTCCTTCAACTTGCGATGCAGCGCAGTGTCGTGGAGAACGTGAAGGCGTTGCTGGAACCGCTGCCGGCGCGCGCGTTCCTGATCACTGTTGGGCATCAAGGCTTCCTCACGAGCCCGAAGCGCGAGCTCAAAACTCGGCTACCATAAACATCGTTCCACAGCGCGTCAAACCATTGAGCCGGCTCGAATTTTCACCTGGCTGCACGGTTAACTCGCTCTTAACGCCATTCACGTTTGTTGAAGCCACTCGCCGGAGTTCCTGTTTTGTCCACGATCGAAGAGTCCCTTGTCCTGATCGGCCGCGGTGCCGACGAAATCCTCAAGCGTGAAGAACTGGAGGCCCGCCTGCGCAGCGGCCGCCCGCTGCGGATCAAGGCCGGCTTCGATCCCACCGCGCCGGACCTGCACATCGGTCACACCGTGCTGTTGAACAAGATGCGCCAGTTCCAGGACCTGGGACACCAGGTGATCTTCCTGATCGGCGACTTCACCGGGATGATCGGCGACCCCACCGGCAAGAACGTCACCCGCAAGCCGCTGACCCGCGAGGACGTGCTGGCCAACGCCCGCACCTACGAGGAGCAGGTGTTCAAGGTGCTGGACCGGGAGCGCACCGAGGTCCGCTTCAACTCCGAATGGTTCGGGCAGATGAGCGCGGCCGACATGATCCGCCTGGCCGGCCAGCACACCGTGGCGCGCATGCTCGAGCGCGACGACTTCGCCAAGCGCTACGCGGCGCAGCAGTCCATCGCCATCCACGAGTTCCTGTACCCGCTGGTGCAGGGCTACGACTCGGTGGCGCTGAAGGCCGACGTCGAACTGGGCGGCACAGACCAGAAGTTCAACCTGCTGATGGGCCGCGGCCTGCAGGAGCACTACGGGCAGCCGGCGCAGATCGTGCTGACGATGCCGCTGCTCGAAGGCCTGGACGGGGTCAACAAGATGTCCAAGTCGCTGGGCAACTACATCGGCATCAGCGAGCCGGCGATCGACATCGTCACCAAGACCATGAAGATCGGCGACGAGCTGATGTGGCGCTGGATCGAACTGCTGTCCTTCGAGATCGGCGTGAACGAAGCACAGGCGCTGCGTCAGCAAGTGCAGGCCGGCAGCCTGCATCCGCGCGAGGTGAAGCTGCGCCTGGCGCGCGAACTCACCACCCGTTTTCACGATGCCGCTGCTGCCGAACAGGCCATCGTCGGCTGGCACGCCGTGGTGACCGGGCAGGGCGACACCAGCGCCTTGCCGCTGCAGCAGGTCGCCGTGCCGGCGGAAGGCCTACGGATCGCCGCGCTGCTGACCGCTGCGGGGCTGACCGCCAGCAACTCCGAGGCAAGCCGCAAGCTCAAGGAGCGGGCGGTGCGCGTGGCTGGCGAGGTGGTGGAAGATCCGCAACAGAGTTTCGCGCCTGGCTTCGAGGGCGTCCTGCAGGTCGGCAAGCGGACGTTCGCCCGGGTGCAGCTCATCGCGGCATGAGATCGTCCGCCCGGTTGCCGCGCAGGCAATCGGGCGACGGTGGTGCGTCGCTGCCCACGCTCCATATATAGGGAGTGGCCGCGCACGCGAAGCAGCGCCCACCGAATAGCGTGCGCGGTAAGGCAGGTGGGGCTGACAGGGCCCCCGCGACGGGAGAGTGAAAAAAGTTTTCACACCCTCTTCCCAAGCGCCCGTTTTGGGGCCATACTTTCCCTCCCCTGACGCAACGCCTTCACGGCAACGCGGCAAGGGCGTCAAAACCTCTTCAAAAAGGTGTTGACGAAGTGAAAAAGTCGGCTAATATG